>JACCZL010000627.1 GCA_013695975.1 Chloroflexota bacterium | reverse complement strand
GGGCAGGGCAACGGGGCGCTGCCCTCTTGACCGCGGGTATCGGCCGGGAGTAGGGTGGAAGCAGCGGTGCAGTGAGGCGCCGCGGGGGCGGCGGGCGAACCGCTTCTGAGAGATGGGAGGTGCTTCGATGAAGAAGCTACGCGACGTCATGCGACCAGGGTTCCTGGTTTCGGTGCAGTGTGGGGCGACGGTGGCCGAGGCTGTTCGCGCGATGGTCGACCGCAACGTCGGGATCGTGGCCGTGCTCAGCGGGGACCGTCTGGACGGGGTCGTCTCGGAGCGCGACGTCGTCCGCCGGGTCGTCGACCGCGGGCTCGACCCGGCGCTGACGAAGGTCGAAGAGATCATGACCCACGACCTGGTCGTCGCCGAGGCCGACGAGGAGTACCAGTCGGCGATGCTGAAGATGGACCAGGCTAACATCCGCCACCTGCCGGTGGTGAGCGAGGGCCGCCTGCTGTCGATGCTGTCGATCCGCGACCTCATGCGCGTGGAGCTTCACGCCCAGGGCGAGGAGATCCGCTATCTCCACGAATACCTTTATCAAGTCCCGTCGGGCATGGCGCCCGGGTAAGCGCGACCGCAAACGTTGACGCGCGTCGGCGGGGGGCGGTACGCTTTCGGCAGTGAGACGACATAAGACGACATAACGGAGGTCTGCCGTGCATCTGCGGTCCGCGCTGAAGCTCCTCCTGGCCTTGTGCCTCCTCTTCCCGCTCGCGGCGGCCTGCGCCCCGGCCTCGACACAAGCGCCGGCGCCACCCACCAGCGCACCGTCCGCCACCCAGGCTCCAATCCCGACTCAGGGGCCGCTCCCGACTGCGCAGGCCATCTCGACCGCTGCCGCCAAGCCGACCTTGATCACAGGTGCCGCCGCGCCGAAGGCCGGTGGGAGCATGGTCTCCGCCTCGGCTGGCGATGCCGTTAGCTTCCATCCCTATACGGTCACGGACAGCGCATCCCGAGGGTATCAGGGCTTGGTGTATGGGGGCAGCCTCTGGGAGTACGACCCTCGCACGCTGGAGCCGCGTCCGGAGGTGGCGACCGGGTGGACCACCTCGGATGACCGCCTCACCTACACGTTCAAGCTCCGCGATGACCTCCGCTGGAGTGACGGCACCCCGCTCACATCGGCCGACTACAAATGGACCTTCGACCAGGCCTCGAATCCGGCCAACAAGTACCCGTACATCTCGAACCTGCAGCTCATCGCCTCCTACGAAGCGCCCGATCCCAGGACGATCGTGGTCAAGCTCAAGGAGCCGGTGGTCGTCGGATTAGAGGCAGCCGAGGCTGTGTCCCCATTGCCCAAGCACATCTGGCAGAACCTCGATTGGGCCGATCCGTCGAAGAACCCCCAGATCATGGCGCCGACGGTCTCCTCGGGCCCCTACATTCTCAAGGAATGGGTCAAGGACGACCACGCCACGTTCGTCGCGAACGACAATTACCACGGTGGGCGCCCGCTGATCGACACCTATACCGTCAGGATCGTCCCGAGCCAGGAGATCGCCTTCCAGATGCTCAAGAGTGGTGAGGTCGATTATGCGAGCTTCACCCCCGACAACTACAACGAGGCCAAGGGCCTGTCGAACGTAGCGGTCTACGAGTGGTGGCCAGCCGCGGCGTCGTGGAGCTACCTGGGGTTCAACCTGCGGCGCCCCTGGCTCCAGGACCTCAACGTCCGGCATGCGCTTTCCCATGCCATCAACCGCGAGGAGATTGCCCAGTTCGTCTTGAACGGGCTGGCCCGGCCGACGTATTCGATCTTTCCGCCGTCGAGCTGGGTTTACAACCCGAACGTCCCGAAGTACGAGCACAACCCGACGACGGCCAAGGAGCTGCTCGACAAGGCGGGCTGGACGCCGGGGCCTGGCGGGATTCGCCAGAAGGACGGTCAGCAGCTCAAGCTGCGGGTGCTCTTCGGCCCGAACACCAGCAAGGTTCGCGAGCGCATCGCGACGATCGCCCAGCAAGCCTGGGGCGATCTCGGTATCGCCGTGGACGTCCAGGGGCTGGAGTGGGGCACCTACCTCTCGACGATCGAGTCGGAGCCGTTCGACTGGGACGTCTCGGTCCTGGGGTGGAACAGCACCCTCGAGCCGCACTGGATGAATCAGATCTGGCGCGAGGACTCGATTCCGGACCTCAACCACGTCGCCTACGTCAACAAGCGGGTCGAGCAGCTCTTCGATCAGGGCGTCCGCGAGTTCGACCGTGACAAGCGGGTGCAGATCTATCAGGAGATCCAGCAGCTCATTTCGGCCGATGCGCCCTACGTCTTCACCACGACGGATCTGTCGTACATCGGCATCAACAATCGGATCGGGGGGATCGAGCCGACGCCGCTCGGAATCGGCCACAACCGGGAGCGCTGGTTCATCAAGTGAGGAGCTCTCGGCTCTCGGCTAGCAGCCCCCTCCGTCGTAGGGGCGGTTCGCGAACTGCCCCTACGGGGGTGCCGAGACTCCCCGCCTCACTCTGGACATTCCAGCCGCCGCCCACTGATCGCCGATAGCTTCGTCCCATGAGCTCCGGCCTCACTCGCTATGTTGTCAGGCGCGCGCTGCAGTCGGTCGGGCTGCTGCTGCTGATCTCGCTGCTGGCCTTCTCGATCATGCGGCTGGCGCCGGGTGGGCCGGCCCAGTTCATGGATGACCCGCGGATCGGGGCGGAGTACCGCGAGGCCCTGCGCGAGTCCTACGGCCTGAACGATCCGGTGCCGATCCAGTACCTCAAGTGGCTGAGCAACGTCGTCCGCCTCGACTTCGGCGTCTCGTTCATCGACCGTCGCCCGGTCCTCGACAAGATCGGCGAGCGATTCTGGGCCAGCTTCCAGCTCGCGGGCTCGTCGTTCGTGCTCGGTCTGCTCGGCATCCCGCTGGGGGTCTACGCCGCGCTGCGCCGCGGGCGCTGGCAGGACCAGACGATCCGCGTCTTCACCGTCTTTGGCAACGCCGTCCCCCATTGGTGGCTCGGGCTGATGCTGCTGATCCTGAGCGCGACCACCTTCCGGATCTTCCCACTCGGGGGCGTGTATACGATTGGCGATGGCTCGCTGTCGGATCGGCTCTGGCACCTGGCCTTGCCGGCTCTGATCGGGGCGCTGGGCGGCTGGATCGGCTACAGCCGCTACATCAGGTCCGAGATGCTCGACGTCCTGGGCCAGGACTACGTGCGGACGGGTCACGCCAAGGGGCTCGAGCCGCGTGACGTGCTCATTCGCCACGGGTTGCGCAACGCCCTGATCCCGCTTGCGACGATGCTGGGCGGGATCTTTACCCTGTTACTGTCCGGCTCGGTCCTGTTCGAGACGACGTTCTCCTGGCCGGGACTGGGGCGGATGACTGTCGACGCGGCCTTCCAGCGCGACTACCCGGTCCTGATGGCGATGACCGTGCTGTCTTCGACGCTCGCGATCATGGGCAACCTCCTGGCCGACGTAGCCTACGGCTGGATTGACCCACGCGTCCGGTACGACTGACTAGCGTGGCCCAGACCGTAGCGTCTCCACCGGCCACCGTCGGACCCGAGCGGGCCCGCGAGGTGGCGGCACCGGGCTACGTCAAGGCGACCTGGCGCCGACTCAGGCGCGACCGCTTGAGCATGGTGGCATTGGGGCTGCTCGTGGTCGTCATCGCCACGGCGCTCGTCGCCCCCGAGATCGCGAGTCGTGCCTTCGGCCTGGACCCGTACCGCCAGACCCTGGCCCAGCGCTACCAGGCGCCTTCGATGGCCCACCCGCTGGGGACCGACGACCTGGGCCGCGACGCCCTGGCTCGGACGTTGATCGCCGGCCGTGTCTCGCTCTCGATCGGATTGGTCATCGCCCTCGTCTCGCTGGCCATCGGCGTGCCGGTCGGCCTGGCCTCGGGCTTCTACGGCGGGCGGTTCGACGACCTCTCGAACGCGGTGATCCAGACCCTCTCGAACATCCCGTCGCTCTTCCTGCTGATCCTGCTGGTGGCGACGTTCCGCCCGAACACGTTCATGCTCGCCGTCACCCTGGGCGTGCTTGGCTGGATGGGCACGGCCAGGCTCGTGCGCGGGATGGCCCTCTCGGTCCGCGAGCGCGACTACGTCCTGGCCGCGCGGGCGATGGGGGCCTCGGACCGGCGGGTCCTCTTCCAGCACCTGTTGCCGAACGTCTTCTCGCTGGTCACGGTGATCGCCGGCTTCGACGTGGCGGGGGGCATCCTGGCCGAGTCCGGCCTGAGCTATCTCGGGCTCGGGGTCCAGCCGCCGACGGCCTCCTGGGGGAGCATGCTGGCCGCCTCGCTCGAGAACGTCACCCGCGCCCCCTGGCTGGTGATTTTCCCCGGCGCGGCGATCTTCCTGACGGCCCTGTCGATCTTCCTCCTCGCCGACGGCCTCCGCGACGCCCTCGACCCCCGCCTCAAAGGGTAGGGGCGACCGGTCGCTTTATGACTCAGAGCTTCTCCCACTCATCCCGCGCGATGCTGGCCTGCCGCAGTATCCTGGCGAGGAAGTCTCTGCTGATGTCACCTTGATGCGGATTTGGTAGTCGGACGGTGACGTCACCTTTGACCATGAACTGGTGTCTTCCGCCGGAGTAGGGCCCATCAAAGCCGAACTCTCTGAAGTACCGGATCAGATCATTGCGTCTGATCGGTCCGAGGGGCGGCATTACCCAGCTTTCTGGATGGTCAGAGCGCGACCTTCAACAGTGGGGAGAGGGAGGTTCCTGGAGATCCGCAGCAACATCCACTCCTCCAGTACCTCCTGCAGCTCATCTCGGCAGGCTTCGAGAGTCGTGGCGTTCGCATAGACGCCGTCGAATCCCGGGATCTCGCCATAGATCGAGCCATCGTCCGCCAAAATCTCGTAGCGTGCCTGATGCATGGCCCCCCGAACGTACTCTGTGAGCATTGAACGCCTCCTCGTCCCGCAAAGCTTATCCGGAACGTCCCTCCGGCTCAAATTCCCGAAGGGGACGAGCTCGGACCAGGGGCGCTGCGCCGCTGGGGGATCAGGCCGCCGGCGGCGCGGGTCGCCCGCTCGCTCGATCGGGGGCGGGAAGACGAAATGGCGATCGTCGGCCTCGGGATTCGGCGGCGGGACCGGCGGCAGCGGGGGCTCGGCGCCCAGGTCGCGCGGGTCGGCGATCACGCCGCGCAGGGCCGTCGCCGCCGCGGTGGCCGGGCTGCACAAATAGACCTGGTCGTCGTCGGTGCCGGAGCGGCCGGGGAAGTTGCGGTTGAACGTCCGGACCGAGACGATGCCGGAGCCAGGCGCCTGGCCGATCCCGATGCAGGGGCCGCGGACCGGCTCGAGCATCCGCGCCCCGGCCCCGACCAGGTCGAGGTAGGTCCCCGAGCGGAGGATCGCCTCCTGGATCTGGCGTGAGCCGGGCGTGACGGTCAGGATCAGGCGGCGGTCGGCGACCTTGTCGCGCAACGTCGCCCCGACGAGTGCGAGGTCCTCGTAGCCCGAGTTGACCGAGCTGCCGACGCAGACCTGGCCGACCGGCAGCCCGGCCACGTCGCGGACCGGCACGACGTTGCCCGGGCTCGAGGGCGTGGCGATCAGCGGCTCGAGCGCGGGGAGGTCGATCACCTCGGCCTCGTCGTAGGCCGCGCCGGGGTCGGCGGCCAGCGCGACCCAGTCCGCTTCGCGTCCCTGCTGGACTAGCCAGCGGTGGGTCTGCGCGTCGGAGGGGAACAGCCCAGTCGTGGCGCCGGTCTCCATGATCATGTTGCAGATCGTGCCGCGCTGGGTCACGTTGAGCGTGGACACACCCTCGCCCCGAAACTCGAAGATTCGCCCGACGCCGCCGCGGACGCCCCGCCGCCGTAGCAGCTCCAGGACGACGTCTTTGGCCTGGACCCAGGCGCCGAGCCGCCCGTGCAGCTCGACCCCGACGACCCGCGGGACGGGGATGCCGAACGGCTCGCCTGTAGTCCTCGAGTAGGACTTGATTCACCCGTAGCCGCGGCTCGTCGCCGGGCGTGAGCTGCCCATCGACGAGGTGGGAGCGCAGGAGTTTTGCCGTCAGCGTCTCGGGCATGGCACTCTCCAGGCTTCACTCTCCACTTGTCTCAGCCGGCTGCGCGCTTGAAGGCGCTCGGCGGGAAGGCGCCGGCCTGGACGCAGGCCACCGACCAGGCCTCGAGGCGGTCCAGGACGGTCTCGAAGTCGGCGCCGATCGCGTCGACGATCGGCTGCTCCATCGCGTCGGTCCGCGCCTCGATGTCGTCGCGTAGCGCGCGGCCAGTGTCGGTGAGCCGATCGGCCTCGAGCAGCCCGTCCGCGCGCAGCCGATCGACGGCCGCGTCGATCGCGTCGGGGCTCCAGGCTCGCGTGGCCGTGTAGGAGCGGAGCGGCATCCCGACCCAGAGCTCGGTCAGGATGTTCATCGCGATCGGGCCGAGGCCGGCGCTGATGCAGGCGGCGACGTGGCTGTCGCCGCGGTGCTCGCGGATCAGCTCGCAGGCCCGCCAGAGCTGGCCGAAGGGATCGTTCGGCCAGCCGAGCGACCGCAGGCCGGAGAAGAGGGGCCGGCCGACCTCGTCGGCCGCCCCGAGGCCCCGGCGGAGGGCGGTGACGACTGAGGTCACGTCGGCGTCGCCGAGGACGGCGCGGAGGCTCTCGACCGTCCCCTCTTCGCGGGCCCTGAGCACCTCCATGCGAGCGCAGTGGCCGCGGCCCTCCTCGTAGAGGCCGCAGATCAGGCTCGGCTCGAACACCGCGAAGGCCGACACCACCAGGCGGTCGGTCGGCTCGCCCATCGACGCCGCGCGCCCCCAGACGTAGCCGGTCAGGAAGTTGAGCCCGAGCGCCGCGAGCCGCTCATTGGTCGTCCGTGACCAGACGCCATGCATCGCGATCGGCTCGCTGGCGTCCCGCAGCCGCCGCGCCGGCCGTGCCCGGGCGACGGGATCCGGCGTCGGCGCATCGTCCTCATCGGGCTGGTAGAACGCCTGCAAGGCCTGTTCGTAGTCCATCGTGGCATCCCTCCCATGTGGGTAGTGAGCAGTGGGCGCGGTTCGGCGAGTTTCTATGGTAGCCCGGCCAGGCCGACGGCTTCGCCCCACCGGAGCACCGACCAGACCGCGGCGTCGGTCGCCGGCATGTCGACGTGGCGGACGCCATGGTCGGCAAGGGCGCCGACGGCGCCGGCCTCGCCGACGCCGCTGCCCGGGCCTGCTGTAGACTTGTCCTGGACAGCCAAGCGGTCAGAGGAGGCTCAGGTGGCCGGCAGGATCATTCCGATGAGCGAACTGCGGCACGGCTCGAGCGCGTTCTCGCCGCGTTGGAGGCGACGGGCGAACCCTACTACATCACCGAAGACAGCCGACCCACGGCAGTGCTGGCGCGGTACGACGACTACAGCGCCCTTGCACAGCGAGCGGAGGATGGATCCTCTCACCTGACGCGGGAGCCGGGCATCAGTGGTGGCGAGCCGATCATCCGCGGGACGCGGATTTCGGTCCGGCACATCGTCGAGCGGATGCAGGCTGGTCAATCGGTCGACGAGATTCTGGCGGCGCTGCCGCACCTCACGGCCGCTCAGGTGCATGCGGCCCTGGCGTACTACTATGACCACCAGGCTGAGATCGATCAGCCCATCGAGGCGAGCCGCCCCGAGCAGGTCCTGGCCTCACATGGCATCAGCGTCAAACGGCTTGGTCAAGGTGTCGCGAACGTCGAGTCCAGTGAGTCGTGACCCGTCGGCCTGGGCGGGTGGTGGCACGGTTCTACTTCGATGAGGACGCCGATGCTCGTCTGGCGGAAGCTTTGCGGAGCCGCGAACACGCCGTCGAGACGACCGTGGCCGCGGGACGCCGGCAGACGCTGGATTAAGTTCAGTTGGTCAATGCGGTCGACCAGGGAAGGGTCTTAGTGACGCACAACGTTCGACACTTCCCGCGCATCCGCGCCGAGTGGATCGCGGCGGAGCGGGCGCACGGGGGGATTGTCATCCTCATCGGACAGGCCCGCATCGGAGTCTGGCTGCGCCGGATGGAGCATCTGCTGAAGCACCTTTCCGCCGCGGAGATCGAGCATCGCCTGGTATTCCTTGGGGCCGAGTACGACGATCCCGAGCCGCGCCTTGGGTGACCAGAGGCTCGGGCCGAGCTGTTCGGCCGCTCCTGGCGGACAAACTGACGCTCGCCGCGCGCATTCGCCCGGCGCTCCGCGTCAGGAGACTGACAGAGCGGCCCGACGTCCGTCGTGGGGCGGCGCGCTTCT
>JACCZL010000589.1 GCA_013695975.1 Chloroflexota bacterium | reverse complement strand
CGCGGCCCGACGATGTTCACGGTACAGGCTAGCGTAGCCGGCCCAGTCGCGCTGCACAAGCGGAGCGTTCGGCGGAGGACGCTACACCTGGGGCGCTAGCATCGACGGCGCGGGGCCACTCCGTCGCCTTCGAGTCCGCAGCACGGCGGTGATCTGCTCGAGCGCGGGGGCGAGATCGATCGGATCGACCTCGACGATCGTGAGCTCGTCCCTGTGGCGACGGAGCCAACCGTCGAGCAAGTGCATCTCGTCGACGACATCGCGGGTGATCACGTTCGGTGCGACGGCTTGATAGACCCTTCGCAACGATCGGGTGAGGGTGGTGGCACGCGTGGCCGTCGTCGCCGTAGTCTGGTGGACCAGCCGTCCCGCGCGGATAAAGAACAGCTCGCGCGCCTTCGGGCGGCGCGACGGGGCGACGATCAGCAGGTTTCGCTCGGACACAGCCTCGAGACGGCGCTGGCTCCCCACGACGTGCTCGAGCGCGCGGATCCGGTCGCGCAGCCTGGCGGCCTCCTCGAAGCGCAGCTCTTGGGCCAGCTCGTCCCGACGCTGGACCATCCTGTCCAGGAGCGAGCCGTCGTGGCCTCGCAGGATGTCTGTTGCCCGCTGGACCGCCGCCCGGTACTCCACCTGGCCGACGGCGCCAACGCACGGACCCAGGCACTTACCCATGTCGAGCAGGGCGCAGGCTGACTGACCGGGGCGGATCGGATCGCTGCACTCGCGCAGCCCGAGCTCCTCGCGCACGAGCTGGGCGGCGGCCGCCGCCGTCGCTCGTCGGCGAAAGGGTCCGAAGGCAAGCTCGCCGTCGGTGGGCGGCTCAAGGGTGGCCTCCAGCCGTGGATACGGGTCCGACAGGTCAATGCGGATGAACGGGTAATCGCGATCGTTGCGCTGCAGCAGGTTGGCGTCGGGAAGGTAGCGCTTGATCAGGCGTGATTCGAGGAAGAGTGCCTCGAGCTCCGAGCCGGTCTCGATCGCCTCGACGTCGACGATCGAGCTCAACCGCCGGCGCAGGCGGGGCTGATCCGGGCTTCCACCGCGGAGATGCTCGCGGACGCGCTGGCGGACGTGAACCGATTTTCCAACGTACACGACGTGCCCCTCGGCGTCCTTCAACAGGTACACGCCGTGACCGCTGGGGAGTGCCGACAGCACACTCTCGTCGACTCCCCGTGGGCGGCGCCCGATCGAGTGGTTCTGGAGCCGGAGGAGCCCGTTCAGGTCGGCGATGCCGTGCTCGGCGGCGAGCGGGAGGAGTCGAAGCAGGAGCTGTGCGGTCGCCTCGGCGTCGGGGAGAGCGCGGTGGCGGCGGCCGACCTCGATGTCGAGGTGGCGGAGTAGCGCCTCGAGACCGTAGCTTCGCAGCCGTGGCAGGAGCCGACGGGCGAGCCGCAGGGTGCAGAGTCGAGGCAGCTCGAGCCGCGCGCCGGTCCGCGTAAAGGCGTGGCGGAGAAACGGCTCGTCGAAGCTGGCGTTGTGAGCGACCAGCGGCCCCTCCCCGAGGGCCTCGCGCAGCCGCGGGGCGACCTCGGCAAACGTCGGACGCCCGCGCAGCATCCCGGCCTGGATGCCGGTCAGGCGCGTGATGAACGGCGGGAGCGCCACCCGAGGGTCGACCAGCGTGCTCCATCGGCTGACCACCTCGCCCCCCTCGACGGAAACGACGGCGACCTCGATCACGCGGTCGTAGATCGCGCTGAGGCCCGTCGTCTCGACGTCGACGACGGAGAACGCGCCAGTGAACAGCGGAGGGACGGGCATGGACGGCGGTCCCGCCGGCTCGACTCGAGTCTCGCCGGCCGCGACGTGGGCCGGCATGATACGTCGCCGCTTGGCCCGCCCTAGGGGTCAAAGAGGGGCAGTTTGGGCAGTTCGGCCAACCGATCGACGAGCACCGCCCGCGGGCAGGAGTTTTGAGCGGTTCCGCGGCCGAATAGGTCGTCAGAGCGGGCGGGCGATGGCGACGGCAGCGCCGGGATGGTCGCTGCCCATCCAGGCCCGCTGGAGCTGCTTCGCGGTCATTACGTTCTGACCGCGGCCGCCAATGGTGGCCGGATCGTTGTACACGAAGTCGTCGCCGTCCAGACCGGTCAGAACGACATAATGATCGAACGTCACGCCGAACCACTCGCGACCCGGCATCAGCCGATAGCGGAGCTGGGGAATGACCGGATGGCCGGCCCGAAGATGCCGGCGCACGTCCTCGAGGCTCCAGCGCTTGTAGCGGCCCCCCTCGTAGAGGTCCAGGCCTTCGAGGCCGTGGGATTGCGCGACGTGGCGGAGCGCCTCGAGCGTGGTGCCGGTCCAGGGCGAGTAGATGCCCATGTAGCGGGTGGCAAGCGACCGCGCCTGGGCGGTCGAGAGAGAGATCCCGAACGCTTCCATCGCCATGGCGATCGAGGTTGGGCCGCAGTTGGATGCCGCGGACAAGCTGCCGTCAAGCTGGGTGCGATAGGGGACCGCCAGGCGGACCGCGCCGGCGAAGGGTGAGAACGGTCGGCCAAGCGGAAGGTCGCGGCTGCTCGGTGGGGCTGAGACTGCCACGGCGTCGCGATCGACCCAGGCGTGCTCGATCTGCCCCGTCTCAGACAACATACCGCCGGCATCGGCGACGCGGACTGCAACCCGGCCGCTGCGCTCGGGACCCGCCAGCTCGAGCGTGGCGAAGCGCGGGACCGTGGCCAACTGGTCGGCGTCAGGACTCTCGCCGGTCCACAGCGCTAGCTCGCGGGTGCTGGTGACAAACCGAGTCGGCCCGCCCGACGCCCCGATCTCGCTGACGTAGATCCAGGCCGCCTGACCGGTCCGCTCGCTGTCGTCGCCGTGACTCACCCGCAACCAGCCGTTCGCGCGAGTCTCGAGGACCTTTAGATGGCTCCACTGAGGAATCTCGAAGGTCGGCGCGGCGTTGGGCTCGGGGGCGGTTAGCAGCGTCGTCCGTCGATGGGCCTGGACCCACTGAACGCCCTGCGCGGCCTGACTGACGACCTGCGCAGCCTGGCTCACTCGCTGACCAGCGTCGCCAAGTCCCTGCGCCGCCTCGCGAGTCGCGGCGTCGACACTCGGTGGGACGACGGCGACCTCGCCAGGCCAGGTCTCTCGCCCGGTCGCGGTCCGAACCGGCACCCTGATCGGGCGCCATTCCTGGGATGGCGAGCCCGGTGGTGCCAGTATCCCGAGCGGCACTCCGTCGACGAGCTGTGAGGCCGGCGAGCGGACCGCCACTACCCAACTGAAGAGCGACCCGACGGCGGCCAGCAGGGCCAGATGCTGAAGCCACCGCGGCTGGAGCGATCTGCTGCGTTCAACGCGGACGGCTTGCATCACTTCCCATTATCCGTACTTTCGGGAATCCGTCAAGCCCAGCGATCGGGGCAGGGCGAACCAGTAGGCGGCCGATTGTAGCGGAACCGTGACGGCCGCGTCACATCGATCCATCTGCACCGCGACCGTAAGGGAGCGGCCGGGGTCCCCAGCCCGGACGTTGTGGCACTCCGGGCCGCTCCCTCACGGTCGCGGTGCAGATGGGCACCGGCTAGCCGGTGCCCGAGCGGGTTCGAGTCAGCCGGCGGGGGTAGTGCCGGAGTTAGATCTTGCCCTGGATGGTCGCGACGACGAGCAGCGCCAGGACGAGGAGCATGCCGAGGCCGGCCGGGATCCAGACGCGGGGATCCTCGTCCTGGCCGAGCTCCAGATAGTCGTCCGGGTGAGGGGTCTTCCAGGGCAGCGGCGCGATCCAGGCCATGATAAGCGCTCCCGGTGCGATTCGATGGGTTCATCCTAGCACATCGGCCTGGCCCCAGCGGTGTGGCGTGGGTCAGGCCATTCGAGTCGCTATACTGTCCTTGGAGGGCAGGAGATGGCCGTCTTCAAATCGGCGGTGCGGGTGCGCGGCGCGGGCGAGCGGAGTATCGGCGAGGGGATGGCGTACATTCACCTCCCTCGTGGACCGGAGCGGGCCCAGGAGGCGACGGGCACTGTGTCGCTGCGGCGCTGGGAGCCGGGCGCCGACGCTCCGACCCACCTCACGCTCGAGGATGGGCGGCGCCTGCCCATCGCGGTCGCCGGCAGTACGCTGAGCGACTGCTCGCGGAACCATATCCTCCGCTTCACGGCGGCGTGGCCGCCTGACGACCGCGAGGCGTCAGCCGAAAGCCGCGGGTCACCCACCGTCGCGACGAGCTGAGAGAAGCGCACGATGGGGATCAGTCGCGAAGAGGTCGAGCACGTGGCCCGCCTGGCCCGCCTGGGTCTTACCGAGGAGGAGCAGGCGCGTCTCCAGCAGCAGCTCTCGCAGATTCTGGGCGCGATGCAGGCGATAGACCGCCTGGACACCGCGGCGATTCCGCCGACGGCCCAGGTCATTCCACTCCACACGGTCACGCGCGAGGACGTGGTCCGCCCGTCGTTGCCGGTCGAGGACGTCTTCCGCAACGCCCCCCGCCGCGAGGGCAATTTCCTCAAAGTGCCGCCGGTGCTGGAGTAGATGGAGCTCACCGACCTCACCGCCGTGCAGGCGCTCGGGCGGATGCGCGCCGGCGAGATCTCATCCGGGGAGCTGACGCGGGCCTACCTCGAGCGGATCGATCGCCTGGATCGTGGCGTCATCCAGGCCTACGTCACAGTCACGCCGGAGCACGCGCTCGAGCAGGCCCACGCCGCGGACGAGCGCCGCCGCGCGGGCGACGAGGCGCCATTGCTTGGCGTGCCGATGGCCCTCAAGGACCTGGCGCTCACCCGGGGCGTGCGGACGACCTGCAGCTCAAAGATGCTCGAGGAGTTCGTCCCGATCGAGGATGCGACGATCACCCGACGCCTGTACGAGGCCGGCGCGGTCTTGCTGGGGAAAACCAACATGGACGAGTTCGCGATGGGCTCGTCGACCGAGAACTCGGCCTTCTTCCCGACCCGCAACCCCTGGGGCGACCTGAACCGCGTCCCCGGCGGCTCGAGCGGTGGCTCGGCGGCGGCGGTCGCCGCGCGCCTGGCCCCGTTCGCGATTGGCTCCGACACCGGCGGGTCGATCCGCCAGCCGGCCTCCCTCTGCGGGCTAGTCGGCTTCAAGCCAACCTACGGGCGGGTGAGCCGCTACGGCCTAATCGCCTTTGCCTCGTCGCTCGACCAGTTCGGGCCACTGACGGTCGACGTGGCCGACTGCGCCCTGGTGACCGGGGTCATCGCCGGCCATGACCCGCTCGACTCGACCTCGCTCGACGCTGCCGTGCCGAGCTACTCGGATGCACTGAACGACAATCCGCCCGTGGGCTCAGGTGAAGACTTGCGCGGTGTGCGGATCGGGGTCCCGCGAGAGTACTTCGTGGCCGGTATGGAGAGCGGCGTCGAGCAGTCGGTGCGGGCGGCGCTCGACGTTCTTCGCGGCCTCGGCGCCGAGCTGGACGAGGTCTCCCTGCCACACACCGACTATGGCCTGGCGGCCTACTACATCATCGCCCCCGCCGAGTGCAGCGCCAATCTGGCCCGCTACGACGGCGTCAAGTACGGCTACTCGGCTCCGGACGCCGAGTCGATGTGGGACGGCTACTACAAGACTCGCGGTCGCGGCTTTGGCTCTGAGGTCAAGCGACGGATCATGCTCGGAACTTACGCCCTCAGCTCCGGCTACTACGACGCCTACTACCTCAAGGCCCAGAAGATTCGGACGCTCATCAAGCAAGACTTCGACGTGGCCTTCGAGCGTTTTGACGCCCTCGTCGCGCCCACTTCGCCGACGGTGGCGTTCAAGCTCGGCGAGAGGACCGACGACCCGCTGGCGATGTACCTCTCCGACGTTTGCACCCTGCCGGTTAACCTGGCCGGCCTGCCCGGCCTCAGTCTGCCCTGCGGCCTGTCGGAGGGAATGCCGGTTGGGCTCCAGGTGATCGGCAAGCCGCTCGACGAGCTGGGCGTCCTCAAAATAGCCCGCGCCTACGAGCACGCAGGCGGCTGGAACGGGCGCCGACCCGATCTGGCCTCGTAGCGGCGCGATTCATCGCGCCTCTACGGCACGCGAGCGAGGCGTTCTAGCTCGAGGTACGCCTCGCCGCGGTTGGGGTCCAGCTCGGCTGCTTGCTGGTAGCGTTGGCGGGCTTCGCTGGTGTCACCCCCTGCCTCGAGGGCCTTGCCGGCTTCGATGTAGGCGGCGTAGAGCTTCTCGATCGCCAGCGGGTTGGCCGGGAGCCGAGCTAGTAGCTCTTCGAGGGACTGGATGACCGTCGGCCAGTCCTGACCCCAGATTGGCGTGACATACGTCAGGTAGGACCAGAGCGCCCATTCCTCGGGCGCCCAGAGCGGCACGACCGGTGGGAGCCGAGGCGGGCGGCGGGGCGCGGCAATGGCTTCGGGTATGACCATCCCGAGGGCCGGAACGATCAGCAAGCCACCAGCCAGCAGGGCCACGGCGACGAGCGCGCCGAGGGCCCATCGCAGGAGCAGGCGCAGCGCCGCGGCGGCCACGGCCTCATCCTAGCACGCTGTCACGGCTTGACGTCCCGGTCGTCGAGCAGCGCTGAGCCGCGATCCTGGCGGCTGTAGGCTCGCCAGACGGCCTCCGTCGGGTAGCCAAGGTTGGTGGCGTAGGCTCGGATGTAGCGATCCGTGGTCGCCCTGAAACGGGCGTGGGCTTCGGCGGCGGCCCGATCTTCGGGCGAAACCGGTGTGACCCCGCACCCCGCCAGCTCGTCGAGAAGCGCCCGAAATTCGTCGCGAGCCCTGGCCGCGTCTTCCTTCGGGTTTCCGCGGGGATCGAGGTGGACCGAGGTGCTGAGAACGTGAAGGGTATAAAGGAAACCTTCCTCGAAGATCAGCAGGCGAGGGTCAGTCACGGCTTCCGGGTGGGCCGACGGATCGAGCCCGTAGCGCAGGGTGGCGACGAGCCCTTGAATCAGTGCCAGGATGCGGACGAACGACTCGTGGACCTGTCTCGGTCGGACGTAAAACAAGATCGGATAAAAGGCGTGGGCGTGGCCGAGGTAAAGGAGCTCGTCGTTGAGCACATGCAGGCGCTGCCCGAGCGCGTCCGCCTGTCCAGAGGCGACGTAGCGCTCGGCGACGGCGACCCCGTCAGAGCGGCCGTCTGTCTCCTGGTTGAGCGAGGCGGCCAGGGCGACCTTGCGAGTGATCAGCGGGTAGACCGAAAGGAGATAGGTCACTGATAGGGAGATGGTTACCAGGCCGGACGCGGCCTCGAAGGCCGAAAGGAGTCGGGCGAGCGGGTGGACCGGTACGATCTCTCCGTAGCCGAGCGTAAAGAAGGTGGCTGCGCTGAAGTAGAGGGCATCGTCAACGGCCGAGTGCGGGGCATCGACCGAAAAGGCGGCCGGATCGTGGATCGCCGGCAGGTAGAGCAGCGCGAAGCCGACGATGTAGAACAGAGCCCAACAGGCGAAGGTCGCCGCGATCATCAGCGGCGCGCCCCAGGCGAGCAGCTCGTCGCGCGCCCCTTTGGGAAGCGCTTGCCCGACCCAGAGCAAGCTGTGCCAGAACCAGAGGTTAAACTTGTTCGATATGGGGCTCTCGGCCTGGACGTGCAGCACGGTCATAAAGACGTCCAGCAGCGTCAGGAGGGTCAGGCCCAAACCAATCGGAAGCGCCAGCCAGGTCAGATCGATCACATCAACGGCCTTCCGCAACAGCGAAGTCGTGGATGACGAACGCAGCGTCCGTCCCCGTTCCGAGGGCACCGCACCGATTGTGCCATCCAAGGGTGGGATACTGTTGATGGACGCGGCCACCATCTGCACCGCGACCGTGAGGGAGCGGCCCGGCTTACCC
>JACCZL010000575.1 GCA_013695975.1 Chloroflexota bacterium | reverse complement strand
CTCCTCGGATGAGGGCACGATAACTCGCGCCCCTTCGGCGTCGTCGGCCCCGCCCAGATACGCTTCGATGACGCGTGGGTTCGCGCGGACTTCGGCGGGGGTACCTTCGGCAATCTTCTTGCCGTAGTCGAGGACGGCGATCTGGTCGGCCAGGGCCATGACGAGGGTCATGTCATGCTCGACCAGCAGGACGGTGATCCGGTCGTCGGCAACCAGGCGGCGGACGAGATCGGCCAGACCGGCCGTCTCGCTCCGATTGAGGCCGGCCGCCGGCTCGTCCAGCAAGAGCAGCCGCGGCTTGGCCGCGAGGGCGCGGGCAATGGCCAGGAGCCGTTGCTGGCCGGCCGGCAGGCTGAGGCAGGGTAGCTCGGCCCGCTCGCTCAAGCCGACCCGCTCGAGTGTGGCGCGGGCCGTGGCAAAGATCTGACGCTCCTCGGCGCGGGCGCGCGGGAGTCGCAGGGCGGCGTCCAGGAAGCCGTGGCGCGAGCGGGTGTGGCAGCCGACAGCGACGTTGTCGAGGACGGTCATGTTGCCAAACGGCTGGATGTTCTGAAAGGTGCGGACGAGCCCGATCGGGGCCATCGCATGGGCCGGGTGGCGCCCGAGCGGCGTCCGGTCGAACTCGATCGTCCCCTGGTCGGCCTGGTAGACGCCGGCCACGAGGTTGAAGAGGGTCGTCTTGCCGGCCCCGTTTGGCCCGATCACCGCCGTGACCTGGCCCGGGGCCACGTCGAGCGAGACGTCGTCGACCGCGACGATCCCACCGAACGCCTTGCGCAGGTTGGCGAGCCGGAGCAGGGGCGCTACGCCTTCTCCATCGGGGGGAGAGTTGGGCTGAGGGTGGCTGGCGGGCAGGGGCGTGCGCATGTACGGGACTACCCTCACCCCAGCCCTCTCCCTCTGGGAGAGGAAGCATCGACGCCAGGGAGAGCGGACGCCTCGACGATCGGCCGCGTCTCGGGCACTTCGACAGCGCTCGGCTCGTCCCGCGGGGCCTTCGCTCGGCCGGCCAGGAGCTCGCCGACCCCGCGGATCACGCCCTGGGGTAGGAACATCACGATCAGCATCAGGATCAGGCCGTTGACGAGGGTATTCCAGTCGCGGAACTGTTGGAGGAGCTGGCTCAAGAGGACGATCACCAGCGCCCCGAAGGGCGGTCCCCAGACCGTCGCGGTCCCGCCTAGGACGGCCATGATCACGAAGCTGAGCGACGCGGCGAAGCCGAATGGCCCCGGGTCGATGAAGCCGAGGAAGTGGGCGTAGAGACTGCCGGCGATCGAGGCAAACGCCGCGCTCAGGGTGAAGACCTTGACCTTGAAAGCGGCGGAGTGGACCCCAAGCGATTCGGCCCCCGGCTCGCTGCTAGCCACCGCTCGCAGGGCCCGACCGATCCGCGAGTCGACGAGGTTGAGGGCCCCCAACAGGAGGAGCAGGACCAGCGGCCAGACCAGGTAGTAGTAGGGGATGTCGCCGCGAAGGATGAAACCGCCCACGCCGAGGCGCGGGATGTTGAGAATGCCGGCGCCGGCCCCAGTGACCGGCTCCCATTGGTCGAACACTTGCCACACGACGATGCCGAAGGCGAGGGTGCCGAGCGCGAGATAGTGGCCGGTGAGCTTGAAGACCTGGCGGCCGACGACGTACGCGACCACGACTGAGAGGATGACGCCGAAGAGCAGCGCCGCCAGTGGCGGCCAGCCGAGCCTGGTCGTGAGAATCGCGCTGCTGTAGGCACCGATCCCCATGAACGCGGCCTGGCCGAGACTGATCTGGCCGGTGTAGCCCATCAGGAGCCCGACTCCGACCGCGACCATCGCGTACAGTCCGACGATCACTCCGAGGTTGACCAGGAAACGGTTGCCGAGCAACGGGAGGGCCAGGATGGCGGCCGCAACGGCCAGCCAGATCCAGTTGACTCGCGCACGGTCGCCGCGAGCGGTCCCGCGGCGGCGGAGGACGTCGAGCCCGGCGGTGTGGACCTCATTCGAGCGGACGCCGAGGAGGCCCTCTGGCCGCACCAGGAGTACGGCCAGCAGCACGACGAAGGCGATGGCGTCCTTGTAGCCCGACGAGATGTAGCCGGTCCCGAACGCCTCGAGGACCCCGAGCGCCAGGCCGCCGAGGACGGCGCCCGGACTGCTGCCGAGTCCGCCCAGCACAGCCGCGGCGAAGCCCTTGAGGCCGATCACGCCCATCTCGGGATTGGCCAGCGAGATCGGGGCGATCAGCGCGCCCCCGAGCCCCCCGAGAGCGGCGCTGAGTCCGAACGACAGCAGGCTCATCTGGCGGGCATCGATCCCGATCAAGGTGGCGCCGTAGCGATTCAGACCGCAGGCGAGGACCGCCCGTCCCAGGAGTGTGCGATTGAAGAACAGGTACAGTAGGACCATCACGAGCAGAGTCGCCCCGAGCACCCACAGGCTCTGGCGGCTGATCACCGCGCCGCCTAGCGGGATCACGCCGCTCCCCGAAAACGGCTGGACCGGCAGCGCGTCCTTGCCCCAGCGGAGCTGGGCCGCGCCGCGCAAGAGCAAGCTGGCGCCGATCGTGACGATGATCAGGGCGACGATCGAGGCCGCCCGGCTCGGTCGAATCGCGAAGCGCTCGAGAGCCAGCCCGGCCACCGTCGTCGCGGCGATCGCCAGCGGAACCGCTACCAGCAGCGGTAGCCCGAGGCCACCAGTCTGGTCGCTGAAGCTGTAGAGGAGCAGGGCACCCAGCATCACGAACTCGCCCTGGGCAAAGTTTATGATGCCGGTGACGTTGTAGATGATCGTGAAGCCGAGGGCGACGAGCGCGTAGATCGCTCCGACGGTCAGGCCGCCGATCAGAAACTGGAGCGCCTGGTCAGCGTTCACCCCGCGGCACCTACCCGATGGTCGGGGTTGCCGTCGAATCGGTCGAGCTCGTCGACGACGGCCCGCAGCAGGCGGTCCGCCGCCAGGTCGGTCAGCAGCCTTCGGTCGAAGACGAGCGCGAGCAGGCAGCGCCAGCCGAGGCGGACGCCGCCACCCGGGGTGGTCAGCGGGCGCTGCTCGACGATGCCCGGGCCGAGGATCCCAGCCTGACCCAGCGGGAGGATCGGAAAGGCGGCCAGGTTCCCGAATGATCCGACGTTAGTGACGGTCATCAGGGCGCCGAGCGTCTCGGCGGGCAGAAGGCGGCCGGCCCGGGCCCGCGCGGCCAGGTCGTCGACGGCTCGAGCGACCTCGCCGAGCGAAAGGGTCTCAGCGCTACGCACCACCGGCACGATCAGTCCGTCGTCGAGCGCCACGGCGACGCCGATGTCGATCGCGGGGTGGACCTTTTCTGGTGGCGCGAGGGTCCCTGGCGGTGGGGGGGGCGTGTCTGCCCCCGCCTGGGCGGGCTGGGGGGCCCGTCCCACCTATATTCCGAGCGTGCGTGGGAGCGGCAGAAGATATTTTTTGTTTTTTTTTATTTTGTCAGCCTCAAGT
>JACCZL010000567.1 GCA_013695975.1 Chloroflexota bacterium | reverse complement strand
CTAGTACCCCGTCAAGCATAGATTGACGGGTGCAGCGGAGCGACGAGTGCGGCGCAGCACTCAGACCCGGGCCCGTGACACTAGAGGGTCTGGTCGGCTGCCTCATCTCGCCTCAGCCGGCGCGCGCCGACGCCGCGTTCATCCAGGTGACCAGGTTCAGGGCCCGCAGCGGGCGGTACCCGTCCGTGCCCGGCGGGCTATCGAACACGTCCAGTCATGCCGCTAGCCCCATAGTGGGCGGCTTTGCTCGTCGTCCTGGCCGCGATCGCCCAGGCGAGCCCCATGACAAGGAGTGCAATCAGCGTCATTTCCAACTCCGACCTCGTATTTCTCCGCCTGCCGCTGTCGACTCGCTCGGGCGAGGCGGACATATCCCGCACTGCATAATACTATCGTCGATAGTACGAACACGCCTATAATAAGCGAAGAGCGGTCGAGCCGTTCCCAGGCCGATCGACCTTCGGAGGTCGATCGAGCCAAGTACCTGCGAGGAGATCACGTCATGAAGACGTTCAACCGATCGATCGTCGGGGCCGCGTTTGTGGGCCTGGCGTTGTTGGCGGCGACCAGTTCGCCCTTGTTTGCCCAGGCTGATCCGGCACCGCCGAGTGATCCCGCACACGACCAGATGCACCAGATGATGGAGGCCATGCACGGCGAGGGAACCAGCGAGCGGATGCACCAGGCCATGGGGCCCGATGGCGATCGGATGATGGATCAGTGCGCCGGGATGATGGGCATGATGCAGGGTGGCCGCGGGATGATGGGGCGTTAGCAGCGCCCCTATTCTCGGCAGCGTTCTGGGAGAACGATGACCCCTGAGCCTGAGATCGGCACGTTTCGACCGGACCGTCCGGGCATCCGCAAGGTGCTCGGCGACCTCGAGGCCGAGATCATGGAGTTGATCTGGTCGCGTCCGGTTGGCCAGGGCGTGACCGTCCGCGAGATCTTCGAGACGCTGTACGAGCGCCGCCGGCTGGCCTACACGACGGTCATGAGCACGATGGTGCGGCTGGCCAAAAAGCGCTTCCTTCGAGCGGAGAAGATCAACCAGGCCTACGTCTACTACCCCAACTCGACCCGGGACGAATTCGTCTCCCGCTTCGTGGGGCGGATCCTCGAGAACCTGCTCGTCGGCTTCACCGGCCCGACCCTGGCAGGGCTCGATTCCCTCTCCGATCCTCAGGCCGCCTCGCGAGCGCGTGGACTGCTCGAAGAAATCGCCCGACGCCGAGCCGCCGAGGAGGACGACTAGTGCACACCGCCCTCGGTCTGGTGAGCATCGTCCTGGTGCTGCTGGGCGGGTGCCTCGCGCTCGCCGCCCTGCAGGGGCGCTCGGGCCGGTCGGCACAGCGCCCTCTGCAACTGCTGATCCTGGCCGCGCCCGTGACGAGCCTCGGATTGGGGATCAGCGGGCTGTATCACTTCGCCGGGCGCCCTTGCCTGCTGAGCGCACCGCTGTGGGATCAGCTCCTGGGCGTGATGCTGCCGCTCGCTGCGGGGTTAACGGCCGTCGTGGCGATCGGCCTCGGGTTAGGGCGTCTCGTCCTGCTCGAGCATGTGGTGTTCCGCAATGGGGTGCCCGCCCCGCGCGAGCTTGAGGCACAGGTACAGCGACTCGCTGGAGTGCTCGGGACGCCGATGCCACAGATCTTCCTGCGTGCGCATAACGGGCCTGTGGCGCTTGCGTGTGGACTGCGACGGCCGACGCTCGTACTCTCGACCTGGATGCTCAAGCACCTCGACTCCCGCGAACTGGAGTCGGTGCTGGCTCACGAGCTGAGCCATCTGACCCGCCGCGACTACCCGGTGGCCTGGCTCGCCACCCTCCTGCGCGACGCCTTCTTCTACCTTCCGAGTAGCCGGCGAGCGTTCCGCCAGATCCAGCAGGATAAGGAACTGGCCTGCGACGAGCTGGCCATCAGTGTCACGGGGCGACCCCTCGCCCTCGCGAGCGCGCTGGCCAAGGTGTGGCAGCAGAGCCTGAGTGTGCCGATGTTCACCGCCGCTCAACCGCTGCTCGAGCCCGGGACTGCTATTGAGATGCGGATCGAGCGCCTGCTGTCCCTGTCCGGACCGACAGCGCGGCCACGAACCTCCGATCCGACAATGCTGAGCGTCGGCGGAGTGCTGGCAATTGGCCTGCTCCTGGCGCTTGGACTGAGCGCCGTCGTCGTCACCGAAGCGATGGGCTGCGGTCCTACGTGGCTACTCTCTCAATTGCCGTGAGCTGGCGGCCTTCGGAAAGCATGCAGGAGTCAATCACCGTGCAACGGTGCTCC
>JACCZL010000541.1 GCA_013695975.1 Chloroflexota bacterium | reverse complement strand
GGTCCACCCCGATCGGGAGACCCGCGTCGTCGTCAACGCGGAAGGACCGCTTCAGGTCGGCGGCCCGGCCCGCAACGCCGGCCATACTGGCCGTAAGCAGGCCGCCGACACCTATGGCGGCGCCGCCCGCCACGGCGACGGAGCGCTGAGCGGCAAGGACCCGAGCCGCCTCGATCGCTGTGCCGCCTACGCCGCCCGCCACGCCGCGGCCAACGTCGTCGCGGCCGGTCTGGCCTCCGAATGTGAACTGATGCTCTCCTACGCCGTCGGCGAGGCCGAGCCGACGACGGTCTACGCCCGCACCTTCGGTCGCGGCACCCTCAGCAACGAGCGGCTCTCCGAGATCGTCCGCGAGATCTTCGACTTCCGTCCCGGCGCGATCGGCCGCCGCTTCAACCTGTGGGCCCTCCCGCGCGAGCGGGGCGGCCACTTCTACCGTCGTCTCGCCACCGGCGGTCAGGTCGGCCGCCCCGACCTGGACCTTCCCTGGGAGCGGGTCGACGCCGTCGAAGTGCTGCGCGCCGCCGCCGAAAAGACCTAACCTCGACGCGCTAGCAGCCGCCGCGCGCCCGCCAGGGCGCGACCACCGAGGCTGACGGCCCGTCGTACCAGCCAGACGGTCGCGACCCGTACCGTCAGAAGATCGGCGTCGAGGGCCGCCGGCGCCAGGCCGGCTCGATCCAGGTGGGCCCGGGCGACGTCGTCGGGGAGGCCTCGCAGCGCCTGGCGCAGGCCGAGCAGGAGCACTGCGAGGTCGTCGAGCTGCCCGACGACGGGAATCAGGCCGGGAATGAGGTCGACCGGCGAGATGGCGTAGCCGATCGAGGCCGCGAGGAGGGCCTTGCGCCGCCCTGAGACCGCCGAGTCTCGCGCCAGGGCGTTGGCAAGCTTGAGGTAGCGCGGCAGCCGGGCGATGGTGCCGGCCAGTCGCACCATCGGATGGCGCCCTCGTTGGGTACGGTTTTCCGCCGTGGCTATTCGTGCGATCGGTCGATCCCCGGGTCGCTCCGGCGTAGCTTCATGAACGAGTCGAACGCGTACCAGAGCAGGACGTAGCCTGGAATCGACCCGAGCTGCCCCGACAGGATCTGGCGCGCCGCGAGGACGGCGAAGCTGATCGGCACCAGCGTCCGCAGGTCAGCCGTCCCGCCGCTGGTCTCGGCAACGCGTCGATCGGCGCGGCTGAAGAGTCTCGCGATCGAATCGCTCAGCGGCTCAGGTCCGCTGGCCGCCGCGTCCTCGCGCGACACGACGCTGACGCCGGCCCGCCCGAGGGCCGCCAGTAGCTCCGACTGGTTCAGCGCGTCGCGGGCGTAGCACACGAGGAGGCTCCTCGCGGTCGGATTTCGGCGTACCGCCTCGATTCCATCAACGGCCGCGAGTGCCCGCTCAACCTCCGCCAGACCATCGTCGTCCATCGCCTCGTGGGACACTCGGAGGCGAAGACGACCGGGGCTGGCGTGGGCGATCTCTGCCTGTACCGTCACACCCTTGACTGCTCGCACCAAATTCGGGCTGCCACTCAGGCCGGTTGCCCAGCCGTCGCGGGGCGCCGACGGGACCGCCCAGGGCTCTTCGGGACGTCCGCCTCAGCCTCGCCGTCCGACGTCTCGCTCAGTCCCGTCTCGAACTCGTACTTGGCCTCGGCGTACAGGTCCTGCAGCTTCTCGCTCGACTCTGCCGACCACTCGCGGACGCGCTGCGTCGCGGTCAAGTACCCCTTGATGGCCTGCTTCGCCAGCGGCTTCGCCCGCGGCGCACCGACGACCGCCGCCACGGCGAGGGCCGTGACCCCCAGGCCGCCCAGCGCGCTGCTACCGAATACACCATCCAGGATGTCGTCCAAACCCATCGCTCAGCCTCCTTACGCCACCCCGCCGCGGGGGCCAGTCGTCTCCTACCCGATGCGACGGCCTGCTCCTAACCCGCTCGCGTCGCCAGCCGACCGCTCCGGGACGCTCACGCCCGTACGCGGCGCGCCAACGCGAGGGTGAAGTCAACAGTGTAGCAGCTTGAAAGACTCGAATCGCTGTTCGCTCACTTCCCGGTGGGAATACGTTCGGTTGGTGAGCCGAGCACCAGCGCCGCCTGGATCAGTGGCCGCCTAAAAGCCGACCAGCGCGAGCTGTCGACCGTCGATGCCGGCCCGCTGCGTCCCCGCCCGTCGGCGAGCGGGCGGGGCGGGGCGCTCGAGCCTGGCGCGGATCTGGGCGACGCCGGTGCGTTCGGGGTCGTACCGGACGAGCACCGTGCCGGTCAGCGTGTTGGCGCGGACATCGGCGACGCCGGCTACGTCGCGGAGCTCGGCCCCGACTCTGGCCTGACTCATCGGATCGCCCTGTAGCCCGGGTACCCTTAGCCGCGCTCGCCCCGGTAGGTCCGAAAGCACGACCGTGGCAGGCCCCGTGCGTCGTGACGATACCACCCGTAGGCCGAGCGCTCCTGAGGGCGTGGGTCGAGCCGCGGCGCTCGCTGCGTGCCGAAGGGTATAGCAGCCAAGCTCGACCAAGAGCGCCGGCAGGAGCTGACCAGCGGCGAACTCGAACAGCATCTTCCCCGCCTGAGTGCGCGTTTATCGACCTTTTGGGCACTCCGAATAGAGCATACCGCCCACAGTTCAGCCGCCGATGAGCGCCACATGAACTGACGTTCAACGCTCGTTTAACGTCCGCTAAACTCGCCTGGGTGACGGTCGCCAGGGCTAGAAGAAGATCTTGGCGACGTCGAGGCCGAGGTTGGCGGCGTCGAGCATGCGGTTGATCTGGGTCGCTGCGCGCTGGTTCTGGACGCGGCTGGCGCGCCAATGGATGTGGATCGGATCCTCGGTCGCCGCGTCGTAGACATCCGTCCGCTCGATCACAATATGCGGGAATTTGGTCGTGAACTTCTGCGTTTCGATCAGTTGCCCGTCTACCCGATGCTGGGAGGTCGGGCCGCCGTGCGGGTCGGCGTGGAGAAAGAGCATGGCGTCGCGGATCATCGCCTCGACAACCGCGACCCGCAGCTCGCGCGGGTTTAGCTCACTGGGCGTGGCCATCACCCCCAGGCGACCGGGCTCGCGCGGGTACTTGCGGAACAGGATCAGCCCGTTCCGCTCGCCGCGCAGCAGCTCGTCCAGCCGCTTCTGGAGGATCGCGCTGAACTGTTGCTCAGCGTCGGTGTAGTGCGTCGGCTCGCGAACGGCCATCAAGCGGCTCTCGCGGAGGGCCGGTCTGGTCTCGCCATTGGTGCGTTCTGGCATGCGCCCGCGTCCCTCCGAGGGGGTCGATACGTGTCCCCATCGCCGTCAAGTGTAACGGGTAAGCCGGCCGTGCGAGCGTCAAGAATTGGTCACGAGAACCGGCGCCCTGGCGGCAATCGCGGGCAGGGCGACGGTGAAGGTCGAGCCGTGGCCCAGACCGGGCGACTCCGCCCAGATCCGGCCGCCGTGGAGCTGGACCAGGTGCTTGGCGATCGCCAGGCCGAGGCCAGTCCCACCGCTGGCGCGAGACTTGTCCGCCTTGTAGAACCGCTCGAAGAGCCGCTCGAGCTCCTCGGCCGGAATCCCTTCGCCGGTGTCGCGGACCCGAACCAGCACCTCCGATGCAGGCTGGTCCACGTCGACCACGATCTGCCCGCCGGGCGGCGTGAACTTGATGGCGTTGTGGACCAGGATGATCACGAGCTGCTGGAGCTGCTCGGGCTCGGCCAGGACGGGTCCCACCGTCCCGTGCGCGTTGACGACGAGCCCCAGCCCCTGACGGGCGGCCTGTGGCCGCAGCCGCTCCGCGGCCGCCGCGACGACCAGCCCGGCGTTGGTCGGCCGGAGCGGCGGGGCTAGCCGCCCGGACTCGATCCGCGAGAGCGCCAGCAGCTCCTCGATCAACTGGATCAGCCCGTCGACCTCGACCTCCATCCGCGCCAGGAAGTCGCGAGCGACCGGCATGTCCTCGAGTGCCCCCTCTTCGAGCGCTTCGACCATCGCCTTGAGCGACGTCACCGGCGTGCGCAGCTCGTGCGAGACATTCGCCACGAAATCGCGCCGAATCGCCTCGGTCCGCCGTAGCTCGGTCACGTCCTGGAGGACCAGGAGGACGCGGGCGCCAGCGATAGGGTGGTCCGGCAGGCGAGAGGCGATCCCCTGGACCCAGCCACGGACGCCCGGTGGCCCGATCTCGACCAGGCGCGAGGTCGTCGTTTGGCCTTCGCCGCGCAGCGCCCGATCCACGAGCTCGGCCAGCTCGTGATCGCGTGTGACCTCGATGAGCGGCTGGCCGCCGGCCGTCCCGGGATCGAACCGTAGCAAGCGTGCCGCGGCCGGGTTGTGCAGGGTGACGGAGCCGGTCGCGTCGGTGATCATCACGCCGTCGGGGATGTGGGCTAGCACCGATGCGAGCCAGGTCCGCTCCTGCTCCACCGTTCGGACGTGGTGGCGCCATCGCGCCGCCATGCTGTCGAAGGCCGTGGTAAGCTCGGCGATCTCGGGTCCGGCCTCGATCAGCCCGGGCGGGCGCAAATCGTCGGCGGAGAGCCGTCCGGCCGTTTGGCTCAGCGCCTCAATCGGCCGGGCAATGGAGCGGGCAAGCAGGTAAGCCAGGATGGTGACCAGCACGGCCGCGGTGATGAGGGTCGCCGCGATGGCGGTCGTGACCTCGCGGATCGTTGCGTCGGGCGTTCCCCCGACCCGCAGGGCTTGGAGCACGTAGGCGCCAAGGGCGACGAGGGCGATCGACAGGAGCGCCAGATAGCCCGCGGCGATGCGCCACTGGAGTCGCCGGAGCACGCCGATCCCTCAGCTCACGAAGCGGTAGCCAACCCCGCGGACCGTCTCGATGCGTCTCGGGCGGGACGGGTCGACTTCCAGCTTCTCGCGGAGGGTGCGGATGTGGACGGGGACCGTTCGCGGGTCGCTGGTGTCAGCGTAGCCCCAGACCCGTTCGAGCAACTGCTCGGCCGAGAACACCTGCCCGCGGTGACGCATCAGGAAGGTCAAGAGGTCGAACTCCTTCGGCTTGAGCGCCAACGTCCGCCCCCCGAGCGCCGCGCGATGCCCACGAACGTCTACTTCCAGGTCTTCGCTGGCCACCGATGCCTCGCTCGCCGGACTCTGGGCCAGCTCCTGCCGCAGCATCTCCCGCCGTCGCAGCATCGCCTTGAGGCGGGCGAGCAGCTCGCGTGCCGAGAACGGCTTGGTCAGGTAATCGTCGGCGCCGACCTCCAGCCCGACGACGCGGTCGACCTCGTCGGTCCTGGCGCTGAGCATCAGGATCGGCACGCTGCTCTCGGCCCGCAACCGCCGGCAGACCTCGAAGCCGTCCAGCCCCGGCAGCATCACGTCCAGGACCACGACGTCCGGACGCTCGCCGCGGGCCTGGGCCAGCGCCTCCTCGCCCGTCGTGGCCGTGGCGACATCATACCCGGCCTGCCGCAACGAGTAGCGCAACGTGTGCAGCAAGTTGGGCTCATCGTCCACCAGCAGGACCTTCGCCACGGCTTTGCTCCAGCCCGCCCCCCGCTCACTCCGGTGCGGGCGCCCGCTACTATCTTATCCGTTGACGCTAGCTGGTACTGTTCGATCACGACAGACCTGCTGCGTTGGCAGCGCGTAGGGGCGCACGGCGTGCGCCCTAATCCCGCCGCCCGAGCGAGAGGCGCACGGCGTGCGCCCGTACAGAAACGGCGAGGAGCACGAGATGGAGCTTTCCGGGAGAGTCGCGCTGGTGACCGGTGGCGGACGTGGGATCGGGCGGGCCACGGCGCTTGCGCTGGGTCAGGCCGGCGCCGACGTGGCGGTCGCCGCGCGGACCGAGGCCGAAGTGGCGGCGGTCGCCGAGGAGCTGCGGGGGGCAGGTCGGAGATCGCTGGCGATCGTCTGCGACGTCACCCGCTACGACGCCTGTGTGGCGATGGTCGAGCAGACTCTTACCGAGCTCGGACGACTCGACATCCTGGTGGCCAACGCCGGCGGCGGCGAGGAGCGCGCGAAGGTCGCGGACTCCGATCCCGAGCGCTGGGCCGGAACTGTCGCATTGAACTTGTCCGGCGCCTACAACTGTGCTCGGGCCGCGCTCCCCGCCCTGACCGCGGCGGACAACGGGAAGATCATCATGATGGGCTCGGGGATGGGTCACGTCCCGCTGCCCGGCAACTCGGCCTACAGCGCCGCCAAGGCCGGCGTCTGGATGCTTACCCGCTGCCTCGCCCAGGAGGTCTGGGAGCAGGGGATCGACGTGAACGAGATCATACCGGGCCCCGTCCTGACCCCCCTGACCGAGGCGATCTTCAAGCTCAACGAGCCGCCTCCGTTCGCCCCCAGCGAGCGGGTCAAGCCACCCGAGGAGGTCGCCGAGCTGGTCGTCTGGCTGGCCACCCGCCCGCCTGGCGGCCCGACCGGCCAGAGCTTCAGCCTCGCCCGCCGCCCGCTGTAAACCCCCTGGTATGATGGGGACACCCGCCCGCGCAACCCCGCGCCGTGGGTCTTCGGATCCGAAGCACCGAGTGGATGAGCCTCAGCCCATGCAGACTGCGAGCGAGAACGTCGAGGCGCCGACTGACAGCACCGGACTGCCACTGGTCCTGCGGCTGCGACCCGTCATCGAGCTGTCTGACGACCAACTGCTGGCGCTTTGCGAGATCAACCATGAGCTTTGGATCGAGCGCAACGCGCAGGGGGAGCTTTTGCTGATGCCACCGGCGGGATTCGAGACGAGCGGAGAGAACGCTCAGCTCACGGCCCAGCTCGTGACCTGGGCCAATCGCGATGGCACCGGCATCGCCACCGATTGTTCCGGCGGATTTCGCCTCCCCAATGGGGCGATGCGGGCGCCCGATGCCGCCTGGATCTCGCACGCACGGCTGGCCTCCATCCCTTCCGAAGAGCGGAAGAAGCTCCTGCCGCTCTGCCCAGACTTCGTGGTCGAGCTGCGCTCGTCGAGCGACACACTCCGCGACCTGCAGGCCAAGCTGGAGGAGTGGATCGCCAACGGCGCCCAGCTCGGCTGGTTGCTCGACCCGAGGCCCCGGCAGCTCTACGTCTACCGCGCGGGCGCGCCGGTCCTGCGCCTCGACAATCCGGTCACGGTCTCTGGCGATCCGCTCCTGCCCGGCTTCGTCCTCGACCTCCAGCAGGTTTGTTAACAGGCTAGCCTCGGGAACGCACCCCATCGCCGAGGCCGGGCCCTGCCAAGGAGGCGCTCGCAAACGCGCGGCGACTCGCACACCCCCGCCCTCGGTTGTTTGGCGAGGACGGCGTGTCGCGCTCATCGTGGTCGTCAGCGTGTACACTCTCAAGGCTTGCGGCGCCGGTGCCCGCGGTGCGGGCCCGCGTCAGAAATCTCCCGAACCCCGATCGTGAGCGAGGGGCCCGGGCTGGTCGAGCGTGTGGCGTGGGCC
>JACCZL010000489.1 GCA_013695975.1 Chloroflexota bacterium | reverse complement strand
CCGCCAAGCCTGCCGCGCCCGCCCCGACGTTCGACCAGCAGGCGGTCGCGAGCTTCTACCGTGGCAAGACCCTCACCATCGTGGTTGGCTACAGCCCCGGTGGCGGCTACGACGAGTACGCCCGTTTCCTGGCGCGCCACATCGGCCGCCACATCCCCGGTAACCCGAACGTCGTCGTCCAGAACATGCCAGGCGCCGGCAGCGTTCTGGCGGCGAACACCCTCTACAACACCTCGCCCAAGGACGGCACGGTCATCGCGACCTTCGCCCGCGGCCTGCCGGCCGAAGAGCTGCTCAACAAGGAAGGCGTCCAATACAAGTCAGCCGACTTCAACTGGGTCGGGAGCATGAACGAGGAGGTCAGCGTCTGCATCGCGCGAGCTGACTCCCCGATCAAGAAGTTCGAAGACCTGTACACGACCCCGCTCAAGATCGGCGGGACCGGCCCCGGCGCCGACACCGACTTCTTCCCGAAGTTCCTGAACGGTCTGCTCGGGACCAAGTTCGACCTCGCGACGGGCTACCCCGGCGGCAACGACGTCAACGTCGCGATCGAGCGGGGCGAGGTCCAGGGGCGCTGCGGCTTTTCGTGGTCGTCGGTCGTCTCGACCCGCGCGCAATGGCTCGAGGAGCCGAAGTTCATCACCGTGCTGGTTCAGATGGCGCTGAAGAAGCATCCCGATATTCCGGACGTCCCCCTCATCCTCGACCTGGCGCGGACGCCGGAGGAGCGGCAGTTGATGGAGATCGTCTACTCGCGTCAGACGATCGGCCGCCCCTTCGCGGCCCCACCAGGCGTCCCGGCCGATCGGGTCGCGGCCCTCCGCTACGCCTTCGATCAGACCATGCTCGACCCGCAGCTCGTCGAGGAGGCGACGCGGGCCAAGGTGGAGCTCAACGCGGTCGGCGGCGAGGCGATCCAGGGCATCATCGCCCGCCTCCCGGAGACCCCGCCCAACATCATCGCCCGCCTGGCCGAGCTCACCAAGGAGGAATGAAGGGGAGGGCTGAGGGCGAGCGAGATGCCGCCACGAACTCCACCGGGGGAGAGGAACCCGTGGACCCGGAGGCACCCTCAGGACTAGACCTGCGCCAGCAGCGTCTCGGTCGTCCAGGTCGCGACGCCGCAGCCGAAGAAGTCGTAGTCGCTCGTCCAGATCGCGGCGTCGAGCGCGAGCGCCAGGGCGACGTTCGGCCAGTCGTTCGGGTCGCGTGGGATGCGCTTGCGAGCCGCTGGCTCGTGGATGGCGTACTCGGCCTCGGGCACGCGTGTGATGCGACGGCGGAGCGCGTCCACCGTCTCGTGGAACGCGCGCTCGCTCAGCCCGACACTGAACCGCCCGCGGGCCTCCATGATCAGCAGGCGCCGCCGAAGCTCGTGGAGCGCCTCCGACCAGGCCGGCGTGGCGATGAACAGCTCGAGCTCCGTATTCGCGATCAGCGCGAGCCCCCGCGAGCGCAGCGATTCCGCGACGAGGACGCTCGCATCAACCGCGAGGCGGATCATCGTATGGGAACGGCTTGCTCGGATCGAGGAGCTCGGCGAGCTCGTCCTCGGTCAACCCGGTCTGGGCGCGGACCTCCGCCCACGCCCGCGCGAGCCGCCCGAACGCCCGCCGAGACTCCTCGTCGTTCGCGGGCGCGGCTGTCTCGCGGCCGGTCCCGTCCCCCGTGTTCCCGTTGGGGACCGGGACGTAGCGGCCGATCACCCGGCCGCCCCGCTCGATCGAGAGCGACTCGCCGCCCTCGAGGTATTCGGATGGCCGGTGGCAGAACTCTTCCAGATCGACGTTTCGCACGATGCACCTCGCCGCCGCGGTCAGAAGTATAGAGCGCCGCGTATCCTGGGGATGGGAAACGAGATCTTGCTGCCTCCGATCCACGCACCTCCCAGCGGAGGAGTCAGGACTCCCATCCTGGTGCGGTACATGGCCGCGCGTGCGCCGAGAGCAATCGTAGAGGCAGACGAACCATCACGACGGTTGCGACGCGCCAGGCTCGTCCTCGCCTCGCGGGAGCCGGATCGACTCGGCCAGCCGCTCGACGTACCGTCTAGCGACGGCCTCCAACTCGTCGACCTGGGACTCGAGGACGTAGAGGCCCGGGCTGGCACAGGTCGCGCCCAGCTCGACCAGCAGCGGGCGGAGCTGCAGCTCGACCGCCAGGGCGTGCTGGGGAGCGCCGCCCATCATCGTCGGCAGGGCCAGCGTGCCGGCAAGCTGGCCCGCGGCGACATGGTCGCAGAACGCCTTGAGCAGGCCGGTGTAGGTTGCCTTGTAGACCGGACTGCCGACCACCAGAATGTCGGCCCGGAACATCTGCTCGAGCGAGGGCGCGAGCCGCGGCGCGCCAAAGTCGAATAGCCACGGCTTCAACTCGACCAGGTCGATCACCGCCTCGACCCGACCCTCGCTAGCGGCGGCAAACGCCTCGGCGACTGCCGTGACCATCTGGTGGGTACGCGAGCGCGGCTTCGGGTTCCCGACGACCCCGACGGTGACCGCGCCGGCGGGCAAGATCAGCTTTCGCCGCCCGATGCCGGCTCGATCGGGGCCTGGAGCCGTCTCCATGCCGCGGCCCGCTTACCCCACCGCCCAGTCGCCGCGTTGGGCCCGAGGCAGGCGCAGGTTCTCGCGCAGCGTCGTCCCGGCGTACTCACGCTGGAGTAGGCCTCGCCGTTGTAGCTCGGGCACCACCAGGCGCACGAAGTCCTCGTAGGCGCCGGGGACGTGGGTCGCGGCCAGGACGAACCCGTCGCAGGCCTCGGTCGCGAACCACTCCTCGAGCCCGTCGGCGACGTCCTTCGGCGAGCCGACAAAGCGCGGGTGCTCGCGCAGCGAGCCGCGACCGCTGAACTCGATGAAGTCTCGCACGCTCGGGTTGGTCTTGCCAGACAGGCGCACGACCCGGTCGCGGATCGCCTGCAGCCCGCTGATCGAGGCCAGCTCCTCGTCGGAGAACGTGTCGTCCATGCCCTTCTGCGCGAAGTCGTAGTTGAGCACTTCGGAGAGCAGGACCAGGGCGTCGATCGGCTCGATCAGCCCCTCCATGTAGGCGGCCTGCTCCTCCGCGACGGTCCTCGTCTCGCCGACGATGCAGTACGCCGCGGGGCAGATGCTCACCAGGGCCGGATCCCGCCCGGCTCGGGCGATCTCCTCCTTCACCTCGCGGTACCCATTCCGGCCAAACGCCAGGCTCGGGAAGACCACGAAGAGTAGCTCACCCCAGCGGGCCGCGAACCGGCGGCCCCGCCCGCTCTGGCCGGCCTGCATGATGACCGGACGCCCCTGGGGCGTCGGCGGCACGGTGAAGGGCCCGCGCGTCCGAAACCACCGACCCTCGTGCCCCAGGCGATGGACCTTGGCCGGATCGGCGAAGACGCGCCCCTCGCGATCGAGCAGGATGGCGTCGTCCTCCCAACTGTCCCAGTGGCCGAGCACCGCCTCCATGAACTCGTCGGCGCGATCGTAGCGGGCGTCGTGGTCGAGATGAGTCGCCTGACCGAAGTTTGCCGCCTCAGAGTCGTTGAGCGAGGTCACGACGTTCCAGGCCGCGCGCCCGCCAAGCATGTGGTCGAGCGTGGCGAAGACGCGGGCGACGTGGAAGGGCTCGTAGTAGGTCGTCGAGTAGGTCCCCCCGATGCCGAGGTGCCGGGTCGCCAGCCCCATCGCCGTCATCAGCGGGACCAGGTCCATCTTGACCACCCGAATCCCGTGGCGGACCGACTCGGCGAAGTCGTCGCCGTAGCGGTCGGGCATCGCCAGCCGATCGTCGAAGAAAGCCAGGTGGAACCGTCCGTCCTCCAGTGTCCGCGCGATCCGCTGGTAGTACTCGGCCGTCAGGAAATCCGGCGCGCTCGCCACGTGGCGCCAGGACGACGGGTAGTTGGAGCAGTTCTGGGCCTGCAAAAAGGCGACGAGCGTCATCTGGCGATGAGGGGCAGCCATGTTCGACTCCTGGCGCGCCTCCGCGGCGCCAGCGGCATCATACGAGAAAGGGGGGTGCGGCCAGCCAGCGCCGTGCCGACGCCGGTACCGGCCGCTCAGGCAGTGTTGGCCGAAGCCCCAGCCCAGGAGCGGAACGAAGCGGGGATCGACGCCAGCACGCCCACTCCCTAGCCGGCCACCTCGTAGCGCTTGACGAGCGGGCGGCTCCCACCCTGGAGTCCGCGGGTGTGCTGGCGGATCGCTTCGTGGGCCTCGCTGTCGGCGTAGCGATCGATCGACGCCTGGTCCTCCCACTCGGAGTAGGAGATGTACTCGCCCGGCTCGTCGAGGCACTTGAGAAGCTTCTCGGACTGGCAGCCCGGCTGCTGGATCATGAGCGGCGCGCAGTCCTGCTTCCAGATTCGCTCGGCCTCCTCCATCTGATCGGGGGACACGCTGACGTAGATCAAGCGAGCGATTGGCATGCGGGCACCTCCGTAACCTGTCGGAATGTCGATGCGCCTGAGGAGACCCTCGGCCTCATTGCAGCAGCGTGGGCGGCCGCCAGCGCAGCAGTCGCAGCTCGACTCGCTTGGCCAGCTCGACCAGGATGACGCCGATGACCATCAACAGGAGCAGGATCCCGAACACGCGCGGGGTGTTGAGCAGGCCCGAGGCGATGTTCATGCGATAGCCGAGTCCTGCCGTCGAGCCGACGAACTCGCCGACCACGGCCCCGGTCAGCGCGAAGCTCACGCTGGTCCGCAGCGCGGCGAAGATCCACGAAAACACCGATGGCATCACCACCATCCGGGCGATCTGCCCCCGCGTGCCACCCATGACTTTGATCGCCTTGACCAGATCCGGATCCACCGACCTGACCCCCAGGTAGGTGTTGAAGAACACGATGAAGAAGACGGTGAACAGGCTGAGGAAGATCTTCGAGCTGATCCCCAGCCCGAGCCAGATGATCAGGACCGGCGCGAGCGCCACCCGCGGCAGCGAGTTGAACGCCACCAGGATCGGCTCGACGACGTCGGCGACGGAGCGCCAGTAGCCGAGCAGGAGCCCGAGCAGCAGCCCGCCCACCGTCCCCAGGAAGAGGCCGGCGAAGGCGGCGCCCAGCGTGATCGTCATGTCGGTCAGGAGCAGCCCCGACCGCGCGTAGGCCACCAGGTCGGCGATCGCCAGCGACGGCGGTGGGAAGAGGGCCGGATTGACGGCCGGCCGGATCACGCCGCCGAAGCCACCGGTCAGCAGCTCCCAGCCGCCGAACAGCGCGGCGATGGCCAGCCCCCGCTTGAACGCGAGCGACAGCCCGGCCCGTCGCCGCCGCGCCGCTTCCGGAGCACCGGCCCCTACGCGGTCGGGTCGGACCGAAAGTCGTCCCGCAGCGTCTGCCATATCGTCGTCTCCAGCTCGCCGAACCGTGGGGACCCGCGCAGCTCGAACGGATCGCGCGGGTAGGGTAGGTCGCTCTCGTAGACCTGGCGCACGAAGCCGGGGCGCTTCGAGAAGAGCACCACGCGCTGGGCCAGGATGATCGCCTCGGCCAGGTCGTGGGTCACGAAGAGGATCGTCTTGTGGGTCCGTTCCCAGATCCGCAGCAGCTCTCCCTGCAAGATCATCCGCGTCTGGGCGTCGAGCGCGCCGAACGGCTCGTCCATCAGGATGACGTCGGGATCGTAGGCCAGGGTGCGGATGAGCGACGTGCGCTGTCGCATCCCGCCGGAGACCTGGTGCGGATAGTAGTGCTCGAAGCCAGTCAGGCCGGCCAGTTCGAGCAGCTCGGCCGTGCGCTTGCGTCGACTGGGGGCGTCGACACCGCGGATCTCGAGCCCCGTCTGGACGTTGTCGGCGATCGTCCGCCAGGGCAGCAGATTGTCCCGCTGGAAGACGTAGCCAAAGTTCAGGTCGCGCGCCGCGCAGCTCCGGACGTCCTTGCCATCGGCCAGGATCTCGCCGGTCACCTCCGCCTCTTCGGGTGACAGGAGGCAGGCGATCGCGTTGAGCATCGTCGACTTGCCGCACCCGCTCGGGCCGACGACCGCCACGAACTCCCCGCTGCGCACGGTGAGGTCGATCCCGCGAGCGGCCTCGACGCCCGCCCGAAACCGAATGCCCAGGCCCCGAATCTCGATGTCCACGGCGCCCAGTCACCTACCTGCTTCCGGGGAGAAGTTGCAGCATGACAATGGGCGAGGCGCCCACACTGCAACAACTTTCGGGAAGCATTTAGCCGCGGGCGGCGACGAGCTCGCCGCGGCGCTTGGCCTCGGCCCTGGTCCAGGTCTCGGCCAGACGCGGGTCGACGTCGATGCCATGTCGGCGCAGCTCCGCTTCGAACATGGCCCGCACGCGCGGGTCTTCGTCCTCATACTCGATCTGCCGCCCGCCCTGGGCCACGTCCTTGTCCACACCGTCGCCGAAGAGCGTCCTCTTGTCGCTGCTGAAGGGATAGCGGATGCTCCCAAAGGCGACGGCCAGGTAGCGCGAGGGGCTCGGCGCCGTGTTGAAGTGCTGGTGGAAGATCTGGTCTGGCGGAGCGTAGACCCACCCGTGCTGCCAGTCGATCCGTCGCAAGTCCTGCTCGCCTGCGTACCACAACAGGGAGTAGCCGCGGCCAGTTACGGGAAAGATGTGGAAGTCCGGGCCGTGCCGATGGGCCTTCTTGTAGGTACCCACGGCCAGCTCGGACATGTGGGCGTGCATCGTCCCATCGGCCAGCACGAACTTGATGTTCGAGCTCCCAACCCCCCGCTGCCCCCAGGCCTGCAGCTCGAAACCGCCCAGGTCGGGGACGAAGTTCGTCAGCCACTGGTGGCGCCCCGGCCGCACCGGCAAAAACTCGCCCTCGCCCCGGAAGAAGCGCTCGTCGCCGATCCGCTCGGCGAAGCTGAAGGGGTTGTCGAAGACGAGCGCTTCATTGTGGAACGCGTTCAGTACCAGCGGCAGGCTCGTCACCGCCGCGAACCGCGCAGGCTCGCGCCCACTGGTATTGAAGTGGCGGTAGCGCGTGTTGAGCGGCAGGGCAAAGAGACTCCCCCTCCCCCATTCGAAGCTGTGGCGGGTACCGTCGTCGGCTTCGATCGTCGTGCCACCCCGCCCAGCCAGGACGTAGACGACTTCCTCGAACAGGTGGCGCTGGGGATCGGTCTGGCCGCCTGGCGGCAGCTCGCAGACGTAGGCGTTGACGAAATCGCCGCGTCCCTTGACGTGGACGTAGGCCCCGCGGGCGGTCCCGCCCATCCGAGCCCAGGGCGCCGTCTCGACCCCCAGGAGGTCGAGCCCGAAGTCCTCGACGACCGGGATGCCCTCGCGAGCGACCCACTCGAGGTAGGTATCGACCAGAAAACGAGGTTCATCCATGCCGGTCCCCCGATCGCACCCACGGCCGTAGTCGATCTGGTCTAGTGTTGAGGCCAACAGGATACGCCTGCCGATACCACGATTCAAGCGCGCCACCCGTCCATCCGCCTCGCCGACACCGGAGCAGCTCGCCTCCCTGCGCGCCTGGGCTCGCTCGATCACCTTGGGACGGTCACCGATCGGTAGATCATCCGCGCTCTGCATTGGACCACCAGGCCGGGGCGTACAT
>JACCZL010000435.1 GCA_013695975.1 Chloroflexota bacterium | reverse complement strand
GGGATCGAGCCTATAATCCCGGACACAACCATGGGCAATTCGACCTTCCTGACCCGCGTGGTCCTTGAGAACTACATGAGCATCGCCGCCTGCGACGTGCGGTTGGGACCGCTGACCTTCCTGGTTGGGCCGAACGGATCGGGCAAGAGCAACTTTCTTGACGCCCTGCGCTTCGTGACCGACGCTCTGCGTGGCACTACCGAGTACGCGTTCCGCGAGCATGGCGGTGCTGACCGGGTGGTGCGCCGCTCCATCGAGCAGCCGTCACCATCCCAATTCGGGATCCGCCTCGAGTTCGTCCTCCCGTCGGGCACGTCTGGACACTACGCCTTCCGAGTAGACGTGCGATCCCTGGGCGGGTACCAGGTCCAGGCCGAGGAATGCGTCATCCGGGAGCGAGCCTCTCTGGATGAGGCAGCCTACTTCCGCGTACACCGCGGGGTCGTGGATGCGAGCGTCGAAGTGGCTCCCGCCGTGCTCGAGGATCGCCTCTACTTAGCAAGCGCGTCCGGATTCCCCGACTTCCGACCGGTGTACGAGGCGTTCTCCCGCATGGGCTTCTACAACCTCAATCCGGACGAAATCCGTAAGGTCCAGCCACCTCGCGGTGGTGACATGCTCGCACGCGATGGGAGCAACATCACGGGCGTCCTCCGCCGCATGCGCGAGCAAGACTTCTCGGTCATCCAGGAGTACCTAGCGTTGATCGTACCGAAGGTCCGAGACGTTCGAGCCACGACCATCGGCGGCTATGACGTGCTGGAATTTCAGGAGGTCGCGGGCTCCGAACACACCTGGGACTTCCCCGCCGCTAGTATGTCTGACGGCACGCTGCGCGCTCTGGGGATCCTCGTCGCCCTGTTCCAGTCACGGGATGGCGAGGCCTCGCGGGTCCCCCTTATCGGGATCGAGGAGCCAGAACTAGCGCTCCATCCAGCCGCGGTCGGTGTGTTGCTGGACAGCCTGCGTGAAGCGAGCGCCAGCACGCAGGTCATCATCACCAGCCAGAGCCCTGAACTCCTGCATGACGACCATATCGACGCTGAGTCGATCCTCGCGGTGATGGCACCAGACGGCGTGACCGAGATCGGCCCGGTCGACGACGTGGGCCGTTCAATACTCCACGATCATCTCTTCACGGCCGGAGAGCTCCTGCGTTTGGATCAACTGAAGCCGGCCGGCGCCGCCGAGCGACGGACGGACGGCTCCGGCGAGCCGGCGCCGTGACGGTTGTCCGCATCAGCGCCGTCGTCATCGCGAAATGTGAATTCGAGGCGTGGTTCCTGGCGGCCGCCGAGTCACTTTGGGGGCGTCGCGGCCTACCATCGACCCTCGCGCCGCCGCCTGATCCTGAGTCGGTCCGAGACGCCAAGCGATGGCTCGGGGAGCGCATGGCGCCGGGGCGGACATACGCGCCGCCGCGGGACCAGGCGGCCCTGGCGTCCGTCTTCGATCTCGACGTGGCCCGCCAGGCTGATTCCTTCGACAAGTGCTACCGCGAGGTCGTTCGGCTGCTCACGAGCCTGCACCCGCTGGGCGGCTGAGCGCAGAAGCTCAGCGCCAACCAGGAGCTGAGTTGGTCTCCAATTCGCGGACGTGGCCAGCGCGGCGGAAGGTCGGCAGCAGGCGCTCGGGGAGGTGGCCGTGCAGGCGCGTCCCGCGGGCGCGGTGCTCCTCGTGGATCAGGAAGCCCTCCCGCCGGAACAGGGCGACCAGGCGGCCCTCGGAGAAGGGCAAGTCGACCTCGACCTCGCGCACGGCCTCGCCCAGGCGGCGGGCGATCCGCGCCCGTAGCGCCCCGATCCCGAAGCTGGTCACGGCCGAGACGACGACCGCGTCCTCCTCGTCGGCCTCAGCGACGCTCGCCGCGCCGAGCGGCCCAGACAGCAGGTCGCACTTGTTGAGCACCAGCAGGGTCGGCTTGTCGACCAGGCCGAGCTCGCCCAGAATCTCGCGGACGGCCCGCTGCTGCTCGCTCGCGCGCGGGTGGGCCACGTCGACGACGTGCAGCAGGAGGTCGGCCTCCTGGAGCTCTTCGAGGGTCGCCCGGAACGCGGCGATGAGCTGCGGCGGCAAGTTCTGGATGAAGCCGACCGTGTCCGAGACGACCGCGTAGCCACCACCGGGCAAGCCCATCCGTCGAGTCGTCGGGTCGAGCGTGGCGAAGAGCTTGTCCTCGGCGGTCACGCCGGCGCCGGTCAGGCGGTTCATCAGGCTCGACTTGCCGGCGTTGGTGTAGCCGACCAGCGCGACCAGCGGCGGTCCCTCACGGCGGGCGACGCGACCCCGGGCACGATGGGCCCGCACCTGGGCGATCTCCCGCTTGACGGCGGCCACCCGGTCGCGCACCTGGCGGCGGTCCAGCTCGATCTGCTTCTCGCCGGGCCCGCCCCGCGCCCCGATGCCGCCGACCTGACGCTCGAGGTGGCTCCAGGCCCCGCTCAGGCGTGGCAGCAGGTACTCGAGCCGCGCCAGCTCCACTTGCAGCCGGGCCTCGCGCGTGCTGGCCCGCTGGCCAAAGATCTCGATGATCAGGCCAGGGCGATCGACGACCGGCCCGTCGATCCGCTGCTCGAGGTTGCGCTGCTGGACCGGGCTCAGGGCGGCGTCGACCACCAGCAGGTCGTAGGGCTCGGACGGGTGGGCCGCCGGCTCGCCCCGACCGGCCCGGGCATCGGCCAGCTCGGCGACCTTGCCGCGGCCGAAAAAGGTGGCCGGGTCAGGGTGCTCGCGACGCTGCGCGGTCCGTCCGACGACGGTGCCGCCGGCCGTCTCGGCCAGGCGGGCCAGCTCGTCGAGCGAGTCACGGGTCTCCCAGGCGTCCGAGTCCGGCCAGTCCAGTCCCGCCAGCATGACCCGCGCACCGCTCGTCCGTGCCAGCCCGTCCCGCCGCTCCACCTCGCCCTCGCGAGCAACCCTGTCCAGCTTGTCGTGTCCGTTTCGTCGTGCCATACAGAGAGTGTACCAGTAGGCAGTAGACAGTAGACAGTAGACAGTAGGCAGAGGACGGGGTTTCGTTCCACTGCCTACTGCCTACTGCCTACTGCCTACTGTCCGGATCCGTTCCCACGAGGCGTTCCTCGGCAGGGCTCGGAGGGCGTCGGCGAGCGACAGGCCCTGGAGCTCGTGCTTGACGACGGCCATGCTGACGCTATGGGCGACGATGCAGACCGTCCGGTCGGCGTGCAGCAGCAGGATGTCGTCGAGCGCAGCCCGGACCCGCGCGCGGACCTCCTCCAACGTCTCCCCCTCGGGGAGGCGCAGGTCGAGCGGCGACTCCACCCAGCGGGCGTGGAGCTCGGCGTGACTCACCACGATCTCGTCGCGGCGGAGACCCTCCCAGAGCCCCTGATTGATCTCGTCCAGGCGCGGGTCGCGCCGGACCTCGAGCTCGTGGAGGCGGGCGATCTCGCGGGCCGTGTCGTAGGCCCGAGCAAGCGTGCTCGAATACACCGCCACGATCGGCTCCTCGCGGAGCGAGCGCGCCAGCTCGCGCGCCTGCTCCTGCCCCCGCTCGTTGAGCGGGATGTCCGTCTTCCCCTGGTAACGACCTAGCCGGTTCCAATCAGTCTGGCCATGGCGGCACAGGATGACGTCGGTCACTGCCTACTCGCCCGATACTCCGGCAGCGTCGCGATCGGCGGGCGCTCGGTGTCGCCGAGGGCCTTGACTTCGACGTGGAAGCGGTCGCGCTCGTGCTGGATCAGCTTCATGCTGCGGCTGACCTCCCCGAAGAACTGGAGCCGCTGGTGCTGCTCGAGCCGCTTCATAGCCACCTGCAGGATCGTGAACGACATCGTGCTCAGCGAGACCAGCGTCTGGTTGCGGTGGACCCGCCGCTTGAGATCGACCTGGCCGATCGCCTGAAGCCCGAACTGCTCCAGCAAGTCGATCAGCAGCCCGGTCTCGATCCCGTAGCCGGTGAAGAACGGCAACTGCTCCAGCACCTCGCGCCGCCCGGCCTGCTCGCCGGAGAGCGGCTGGATGATCCCCGACAGCTCCGGGAAGAACAGGTTGAACAGCGGGCGGGCCATCAGCTCGGTCACCCGTCCCCCGCCGGTCGCCTGGAGGCCGCCGGGTCCGCGGATCGGCCGCTTGTAGAACCCCTTGACGAACTTGATCCGCCGATCCTTCAGGAGCGGGCCGATCAGCCCATACACAAAGCGAGGATGGATGTTCTTGATGTCGGTGTCGATCCAGGCGATCAGGTCGCCCTTGAGGACGTGGAGGCTCTTCCAGAGCGCCTCCCCCTTGCCGACGTAGGCGCCGTACTGCGGCAGGATGTCCTGGTGAACCCAGACCGGGATGCCCAGCCGTTCGGCGATCTCGCGGGTGCGGTCGGTCGAGCGGCTGTCGATCAGGACGATCTCGTCGAGCAAGGGGTGGCGGTCGCACAGCTCCGTCTTGACGGCGGTGATGATCGAACCGAGCGTCTCCTCCTCGTTGAGCGCCGGCAGGCCCAGGCTGATCGTCAGGCCCTGCTGGCGCTTGAGGCGGACCAGCTCGTCGATCCGCTCCGATTCGCGGCTGTCGAACGTGTTCTCGGCAAACCACTTGTCGACGATCGCCGAGATCTCGTCCGGGCGCGGCTCGCCGCGCCCGATCGGGACCGGGAAGAGCCGCGCCCACTCCTCGTGGGTCACGGTGCCGTGCAGCTTGGTTTTGACGATCACCATCCCGCGATCGAGCCGGTGCGCGAGGGTGTCGGCGATCGGCCCGAAGAGTGCGTAGGGCTCGTTGGACGCCGAGCCCGCGTCGAGCGGCGCAGCGGTGGCGCCCATGATCACCACCTGGTGGCCCTCGCCCTCCTTGCAGATGGCCTCGACGACGTCACTCGCGCTGACCACGACCTCACGCACCCGCTCAGGCCGAGGGGCCGTCGCCACGACGGCGGCAAACTCCTCGGCGTCGCGAGCGTACTCCGCCTCGCCGGCGTCAGGGAGCTCGATCCGCAGGGCAGTAACGGTCCCGTCGACGTGGTCGGCCAGCCCCGTCGCGAGCCTGAACGCCAGGGCGGCGTGAGGGCCGCCACGGATCGGGACGAGGATTCGCTTGGCGGCGCTCAGGCTGAGCCCCTTGGTGATCGCGATGTCGCAAGGGGCGTTGCGGACGGCCTCGTCGATGGTGGTCCCGAGGACGGCGTGGGGGGTGTCGGCGCGGCCGCTCCAGCCGAGCAGGATCAAGTCGACACGCTCCTCCTGGGCGGCCTCGACGATACCCTGCCAGACCTGACGATGGACCCGCACCAGCGTCCGCAGCTCGATCCGCGGGGACTCCCGCCGACGCAGGCGTCCGAGGAGCTGGCGGTGCATCCGCGCGGGCACGGCCCCCTCGCTGAAGGCCAGCTCCTCCGGAATCTCGACGACACCCAGGGTGATGACCTTCCCGCGCGCCGCGCCCTCATGGACCGGCATCAGCGCCGATGCCACCTGGATCAGCCGCCCGGCCATCCCCAGGTCGGTGATCGGCACCAGAATGGTGTACTCGTGAGGGACAGCGATCGTCATCGTTCGCTCACGCGCCGGCGTCGTCGTGGCGCGGGGGTTGGTCCCCCGCTCGCGGGCTCAGGCGTGGGACCAACCCCCGCGCTAGGGGAGCTCCGCTCAGGCTGACTCGCTGTGAGCAGCGGCTCGATCCGCTCGCGGAAGACGCGGTCCCAGGTGTAGGTGTCGAGAACGTGGCGGCGGAGTCGTGCCGTCTGGTCGGTCCTGAGGAAGCGGGCGATTCGCTCGGCCACCCGGGCCGGCGGGTCCTCCAGCGAAAAGACGTGGGCGGCGTCGCCGGCGATCTCGCGGAAGGGCGGAATATCCGAGCAGAAGACCGGCAGGCGGACCAGCCCGGCCTCGAGCAGGGGGATCCCGAATCCTTCCTGGGTGCTTGGAAACAGCAGCAGATCAGCCAATTGGTACAGATCATCCATCATCGCGTCGGTCGCCCGCCAGGGGCGGCCGTCAGGGCGACGCTCCTCGTAGAGAAAGCGGACCTCCGCGCCGACGTCCAGCGCCCGCCGCTCGGCCTGCAGCTCGTCGACGTAGTCGACCGAGCGCACGTTGTGCGGCCCCGGCGGCCCGGTGACCAGCAGCAGCGGCCGCAAACCCCGGTCCCGCAAAGCGCGCGTGACCCGAATCGCGTACTCGACGTTCTTGCGCTTGGTGATCCGCGCCGGCAGTAGCATGAACGGCCAGGCCCCCACCAGGCCCAGGTGCTCCGCCAGTTGCACCGTCGCCCCGCGTAGCCGAAGCTTGGCAGCCGGGTCCACCCCGGCCGGGATCACCGTGATGGCATCAGCGCCCGTACCCCACAACCGCCGCAAGTCCTCCCGCCGATCCTCGGAGACGACGACATAGGACGCGCCCGGTAGGCGGGTCCTAAGCAAGCTCCAGGGCTCGCGCTCGCGCATCAGGGGGATGTAGAGCGGGTTGGTCCAGGCAAGGTCGTGGCACCAGGCGACCAGCCGCGGGCCGCCCTCGGCGGCCAGCCGCCACAGGGCGTCGGTCAGCGGGAGGTTGAAGTGGAGGCTCAAGGCATTGTGGACGATGCAGACGTCCAGGCCGCCGAACGCCGCGCGCAGTCGCTCGACAAGCTCGTCGGCCAGCGCCCGGAAACGCGGACCGACGACCCCGTCGCGCAGCTCCTGGTTGACCGCGAGCAGGGGCGGATACTTCGAGTCGAGGGCCGGGATCAGCTCGAGCGGCACTTCGCGATGGAAGCGGTCGCCCCGCCCGGCCAGCGCCCGCACGCGGTAGCCGCGCTCGAGCAAGAGCCGACTGTGCAGCGCCATCAGCGACTCGACCCCGCCGACGATCGGCGGGCAGGTAAAGTGGAGCACGCCGATCGTCGTCACGTCGCTGCCGTAGGGGCGCGATTTATCGCGCCCTCTGCGATGTATCGCGCCCCTACAGGCGCCCTCCGACTCCCCGCCCGCTCCGCTCGCGGGCCCGCTCCAGGTCGGCCAGGCGGGCCTCGAGGTCGCCCACCCGGTCCTGGAGCAGCCCGATCGTCTCGGCCTCCGGGTCGGGCAGACGGGCGATCGGACGGTCGTCAGGAAAGCGCACCCCGACGGTCCGACCAGGCACCCCGACCACCGTCGAATAGGGCGGCACCGACCCGACCACGACCGAGCCGGCCCCGACCCGGGCGCCCTCGCCGATCTCGATCGCGCCGATGAGCTGCGCGTGCGCCCCGACGATCACCCCGTCGCGCAACGTCGGATGGCGCTTGCGGCGCCGGCGGCTCGTCCCACCCAGCGTGACCCCCTGGTAGATCGTCACGTCGTCGCCGATCTCGGCCGTCTCGCCGATGACGACGCCCATCCCGTGGTCGATGAACAGCCCCTCGCCGATCCGCGCGCCCGGGTGGATCTCGATGCCAGTCAAGGCGCGGTTCAGGTGGGAGACGAGCCGCGGGACGAGCGGCACACCCTGTCGGTGGAGGGCGTGGGCCAGGCGGTGGATCTGACGAGCGTGAAAGCCGGGGTAGGCGAGGACGACTTCCAGGCCACTCCTGGCGGCCGGGTCGCGCTCGCGGGCGGCGCGAACGTCGCGGCGGAGGCTCTCGAAGAGTCGGCCCATCGGCAGGGGGAGCGCCCCCGCTACATGCGGCCGCGCGGGCGGATCGCGATGAAGCCGTAGAGGGTGGGCTCGAATCGGTTGGCGATCCGGAGGTACTCCTCCTCGTTGCCCTCGATCATCAACTTGTGCATCAGGACCGCGTCGCCATCCGGGACCGGCTCGACCGACTGGACACAGAGGGCCATGATCGGCACGCCGCCCTCATAGACCTTGACCTGCCCCTGGTGGCGCGGGACCCGATACACCCGGCGAGGCCGCGTCTGGCTCGAAACCTCGAGGTAACCGCGACGGTTGAGGTGGCGATACTCGTCCTCGCTCAGGATGTCGCGGAGGAGCTGCTCGGCCCGCTCCTGGGCCTCGCGCCAGTCCGAACGCCGGCCGACGCCCGCCAGCGGCTGGTGCGCCAGCACCCCATAGGGAGCCCGGCACAGCAGGCAGACGATCAGCAGGACGAAGAGCAGCTCGAGCGCAATCACCGTGACGACCACGGTGGATCAGCCTCCGGCCACCCTCGGGACGACGATGATCTGCTCCGCGGTCCGATCGAAGCGGTCGATCCGTCGGGCCGGCGTGTCCGGCTCGACCACGAAGGCGGTGGCGCCGCGCGACCGCTGCTCTTCGAAGATCCGCTCGGCCTCACGAACGGCAGACAGCGCCTCGGGGTCACCGGTCTGCAACTTTCGCTCGTCCCACTCCAGCACCGTGTCACCACGAGCCGAGAGCACGCGCATCTTTGCCATGGGGCTGCCTCCCTCTACCGAAGCGCTGGAATGCTCCGAGCCCGCCCAGAAGCTCAGGGACAGGCCCCTCGCTACAGGACGCGCGCGGCGTACCTCTGCGACCTCCACCCGACGCCGCCGTCCAGATGTTCTGGCGACCCCGGACATCCGATTACTAGCCAGTATACTCGCCCACCCACCGATGTCAAGCAAAGTAAGAAAAGGGAGTCTGCCTCGCTCTTGTAGTCCTGCTCGGGGCTCCTGATCCGAACCCCGAGCGTGAGCGCTGCCTAGCCCGCCCGCCAGTCGAACGGCGCGAAGTGGCCGTTGTTCTGACCGCTGTCGTCGTCCCAGTCGAGGCCGAAGGCGTGCAGATGGCTCCGCACCGCTTTCGCCAGGGCCAGCCGGGCGTTGACCGGGTGCGGGGTGTTGTCCAGATACATTGGCTCGGCCGGGTCGCGGCCGCCGCTGACCCCTTCGGCGGCCTGGTCGAGCATGCCGGGGACGGACACCGACCAGTGCATGCCGTCCTTCTGGAAGTCGATCGGCCTCGCCTCTGCGCCGAGGAACGTGCCGATCAGTGGGGCGACCGCGGCCATCGGGCCGCCCGCCTGGCCGCTGGCGATCGCCGTCAGCGCCTCCTGCTGCTCCGGCCGGCCGCGCTCATCCGTAATCAGGCCGACCGACCAATTGCCGTTCGCCATCGCCTCGGGCGTCCGCGCGACGACGACGAAGTTGAGGTCGTCCAGGGCCACGCTGCCGTAGTGTCCCCGGTCGACGTGGAACGTCAGCGCGAAGGTGCAGCTCCCCTTGGTCGGTCGCGCGGTCAGGTGGCTCGTTGGGCACGGACACACGTAATCACAACTGCACGTCTCGAAGTACTCGCCGTTGAGCTGCCAGTCGGTAGTCGCCATGAGAAACCTCCTCCGAATTACGCCATCTGACCGCGAAGGGCCCCGACCAGATCGGGCTGCGCGGCCACCAGCAGCCCTAGCCCCAGGAGCACGCCGCCGACGATGCGGGCCATCCACGCGCCGCGCGGGAGCAGCTTCTCGGCGAAGACGACGGCCGCGATCAGGAGCACCCAGTGCAGGCCCATCGCCCCGGCCGCGACCAGCACGATCATCAGCGCCCAACAGCAGCCGACGCAGTAGGCCGCGTGCCGTAGCGCCATCTCGAGCGTGCCGCGATAGCCGCCACGCCAGCGCCCCAGCAAGAAGCCCAGCGGGCTCTGGCAGACCCGCAGGCAGACCTCCTTCAAGGGCGAGAGCTGGTACGCCCCCGCCATCAGCAGGACCAGCGCCACACCGTAGGGCAGGAGGCCCGCGACGGCCGGGCTAGCGCCCGCCGCGACGTCGACGAGGACGCTCGCCGCGTAGACCGGAATCCCGAACGCGGTCCACACCGCCAGGTACACCAGCGCGAACAGCGCGGTGGAGACCCCCCGCCGGCCCGTCCGCGCGGACTGCCGATGGACCGCGCCATAGAGCGCAATCATCGGCGTGGCGCTCGGCAGCATCATCGCCGCCATCATCAGGCCCCAGGCGACAAGATAGGCCGCCGCGCCAGTGAGCGAAGCCGGCCCCGAGTCGGTGGTGGCGGTCATCCCCATGTCCGACTCGCCCATCGACATGCCCGGCATCCCCGCCGGCGACATACCTGGCATCTGCGCCGTGTGGAGGATGACCGCCAGCCAGGCGAGCGCGGCGACCGCGATCAGCACGCCGCCGGTCAGCAAGGTCCCGCGATCACGAGTCAGGCCCGGACCGGGGTACCCTTCACTCGCTGCGTGTCCGTCCGTCAGCATCGGCCCTCACCCCTGGAGTGCCACACGCGCCGTTCGCATCGGCACGCCCAAGGATACTCCGATAGGTTCGTAGCATCAAGGGCGGCAAGGAGAGAGGGTGCAGCGCATCGGTCCGCCCGCCGCGTGGTACCGGCACAATCGGGTCCTGGTTTGGATCTGCGTCCTGATCGCCGTCAACCAGCTCGGCTTCGGCAGCATCGTTCCGGTCGCGCCGCTCTACGCCCACACCTTCGGCGTACCGCAGGCCGCGATTGGCCTGACCATCGCCATCTACGGCCTGGCCCGCTTCGTCTTGAACGTGCCGGCCGGGCAGTTGGCCGACCGCCTTGGGCGGCGCCCAACGCTGGCGATCGGCGGGCTGCTGACCCTGATCGGCAACCTCCTCTGCGCCCTGGCGCCGGCCTACCTGCCCTTCCTGGCGGCGCGGTTCGTGGCCGGAGCCGGCGCCGCCCTGACCCTCACCTCGGGCCTGATCGTGCTCGCCGACATCACCACCCCGGCGCGACGCGGGCGGGTCATTGCGACCTACTCCGGGGTCTTCATGTTCGCGACCGGGGCGGGACCCTATCCCGGCGGTCTGCTGGCCGAAGCGTATGGGCTGGCGGCGCCGTTCTACGCCCAGGCGATCCTGGGGGCGCTGGCCGCCGCCGTCGCCTGGTTTCGGGTCCCCGAGACGCGGGGCACCCATCCCGACGCCGCGCGCCGCCCCGACG
>JACCZL010000430.1 GCA_013695975.1 Chloroflexota bacterium | reverse complement strand
CGGTGACGCTAATGACCTCGGGGGTCATCACGTCGCTGACCGTCGAGCCGATCCGCCCGATCACGTCGATCTCGCTGATGACGCCGACGATCTGGCCGCTGTTGTCCTCGACCGGCATGCCGCTGATGTTGTGGAACGCGAGCTGTTTGGCGATGTCCTCTACGAGCATGTCGGGGTTGGCCGTGATCACGCTCTGGGTCATGACGTCGCCGGCCGTCCGCGGCGCACGGGCCGGCGCGCCGGCCCCGGAGGTCTGGCGACGCTGGCCGAGCTTACCGGACTCGTCCTCGAAGGAGGCGCCGCTCACGCCCTTGCGGATCTCGAAATGCAGCAGGCGGCCCGTCTCGAGCCGCAGCGTCCCGTGGACCAGCGTCGCGGCGCTCGTGAGCCGAGCATCCTCGGTCCCCGACGGGACTAGCGCGACCAGCTCGCCGCCCCGCACCGTCATGATCACGGCCTCGTCGGCCCCTTCCCCATCGTCAGGGAGCGACTCGCCCACGAATGCGTCCTTTGGGCTCACGCGCTTCACCGGATCTCCTCCTTCGACAGGTTGGAGCGCTTCGCCTGTCCTGTGGGCATGATGCTCTGTCGAGCGCGGGCCGTCAAGGGGCTCGGAGATTGGCGAACGCCGCCCGCAGGAGCTGGCCCGACTTCTGGATCGCCCGCGTGCCGGCCTCCAGGACGGTGGCGTTGGCGACGAATCCGTGAATCATGCCAGCGTAGCAGTCGGCGACGACCGGCACCCCGGCCGCGCGCAGGCTATCGGCATAGGCGTGGCCCTCGTCGCGCAGCGGGTCGTATTCGGCAGTGATCACGTAGGCCGGCGGGAGGCCCCGGAGGTCCCGCGCACGCAGCGGCGCAGCGTAGGGATCGCTGCGCATGGCCTCGTTCGGGACATAGTGATCCCAGAACCAGATCATGTCGTCTCGCGTCAGCAGGTAGCCGTCGGCGTTGGCATGGTACGAGGGGGTATCGAAGTCTAGATCGGTGACCGGGTAAATGAGGAGCTGGTGCGCCAACGACGGGCCACCCCGGTCGCGGGCCATCAGCGCCACGGCGGCCGCCAGATTGCCGCCGGCGCTGTCGCCGCCCACGGCCAGACGGCCCCCATCGCCCCCGATTTCGGCACCATGCGCGCTGGTCCAAACGGTGGCGGCGAACGCGTCCTCGACGGCGGCCGGAAAGGTGTGCTCGGGCGCCAGGCGATAGTCGACGGACACTACCAGGCAGTCGCCCGCGTTCGCCAGCCCCCGGCAAACCGAATCGTGTGTCTCGAGGTCGCCGACGACCCAACCCCCACCGTGGAAGTAGACCAGGATGGGTAACTGCCCACCCTCGGTCGGCGTGTAGACGCGCACCCCCAGCTCCCCGACGGGACCCGGGATGGTCCGGTCTTCGACCCGGAGGACCGGCTCCAGCGTCGTGTCGGCGAGCGCCCGCGCCCGCCGCGCCGCGCGGGCTTCGGGCACCGAGAGGCTCGAGATCGGCGGGATGTTGGCCGCCGCCATCTGGTCGAGTAGCTCACGCGCCCGCGGATCGAGTGGCATCGCTTCCTCCTCGGAAATGCGCCTTCGCGCAATTCCTCCGGGTATACTACTCGCCCGATCACACCCTGTCCGATCACCCGCTGGAGGAGACCGTGCGCTGGTTGGCAACGCTCGTCGTGGTGGCCTGGGTCCAAGCGGTGACCCCCTCCGCACACGCCTGGGAGCATTGGCCTGGAGAGTGGAACCCCGGCCGTCCCCATCTCGCCCTCGTCGACGCGGTCGCGCCGCCGCCGACGACGCGTCGCATCGAGCAGGATGTCTTCCGCCTCGAAGTCCCATTCCGCACCCAGAAGGACGGCGGTCCCTGGCAGGTCTCGAACTGCGGTCCGGCCACCCTCGGCATGGTGCTCGATGGCTTCGGGCTGGGCGGGCAGCCAACTGACGACCTCCGCTACCGCGCCCACTGGTATCAGGGCACCGTCGGGAGCCGGACCGGCACGGCGCTCGAGCACATCGCGCAGGTGGCCGGGGACCTCGGCGTCCCGACGATCGGGCCCTACGCCGAGGGCGGTCGATTCCACGCATGGTCGCTCGACGAGATCCGCGAACAGCTTCGGCTGGGCCGCCCGGTCATGCCCTTGATCCGCCTGTACCTACTCCCCGGTAAGGAGAATGTCGGGCCGCGCTGGGGCCACTACATCCTGCTGACCGGGCTCACCGAGGATGGGTTCTTCTACAACGACTCGCTCCAGACCGATTTTGCCATCGGCACGAGCGGCTGGATCCCGGCCGTCCAACTCGAACGGGCGATGTACAGCAGCCACTTCCCCGGCCAGGCCCTCGCCTTTGGCAGCCCCAGGATGCCGCCGCTGAAGGTCTGGACGCCCTAGCGCCTTCGCCGCCTCGACCGTCGGGTGTAGGGGCGGGGCAAGCCCCGCCCCTACTGCCGATCCGATGGGTGTGATCGTAGGAGCGGTTCGTGAACCGCCCCAGGGTCGTACTCGCACGACCCCCTACCAGTCTTCGGGCTTGCTATACTCCGGCGCGGCGCTCGTGGGGGAGTGTCGGAATTGGCAGACGAGCGTGACTTAGGATCACGTGCCCGCGAGGGCGTAGGGGTTCGAGTCCCCTCTTCCCCACCACAACGCGACGGTTCGGGGTCGCCGCGCACGCCCGACAAGTGACATAATGGCCCGCTGCGATGACCGAGAGCCGCGGGACGATGTCGGATGAACGGGACGAGGGCGGGCCGGCGGCCGGTCGGCGGTCGAGCCCGATCCGCGAGCAGTACGATCGGCTGAAGCAGGCGCATCCCGGCTGTGTGCTGCTGTTCCAGCTCGGGGACTTCTACGAGGCCTTCGAGGCTGATGCGCGGGTCGTCGCCCAGGCCTGTGGCATCACCCTGACCTCGAAGGAGTTCGCGCGCGGCGATCGGGTCCCGCTGGCCGGCGTGCCGGTCGCTCGCGCCGAGCGGCATATCGGACGGCTCGTCGCGGCCGGCCACCACGTGGCGATTTGCGATCAGGTCAGCGAGCCGGGCCACGGGCTGGTCGAGCGGGAGGTGACCCGCGTCGTCACGGCCGGGACGATCGCCGAGCCGGGCCTGATCCCGCCGGGCGAGAACAACCTGCTGGCGGCCCTCCGTCGCGGACGCCACGGGCTCGGGCTCGCCCACGTCGACGTGACGACCGGCGAGCTGCTGGCGACGGTGATCGACGGGCCGGATGTCGAGACTCAGCTCGAAGCCGAGCTCCAGCGACTGGCGCCCGCCGAGTGCCTGCTCGTCGGCGACGAGCCCCCACCGCCCGGACTGGCTGGGCACCCGACGCCGCTCCCGCCGGCGCGCTTCGACGAGGGCGCCGCCGACGACGCCCTCCGACGGCTGTTCGGGGTGGGGTCTCTCGAGGGGTACGGGCTCTCGGCCGATTCGCCGGCCCTGGGCGCCCTCGGGGCGCTGGTCGGCTACGTCGAGGAGAAAAACCGCGCTCTGCTCCAGTCGCTCCGCGAGCCGCGCTGCTACAGCGTTGGCGCCTACATGACACTCGACCCGCCGACCCGCCGAAACCTGGAGGTCATCCGGGCCGCCTGGAGTGGCCGCGCCTACGGCAGCCTGCTCGAAGCGATCAACCGCACCAGGACGCCGATGGGCGCCCGGCGGCTCCGACGGGCGCTCGGCCAGCCGCTGCTCGAGCGCGCGGCCCTCGAACGGCGACTCGACGCGGTCGAGGACCTGATCCTTCGCCCGGAGCCCCGCGCACGATTGCGTCTCGGCCTCGGCCGGCTCGGCGACGTCGAGCGCCTGCTCGGCCGAGTACGCCAGGGCTCGGCGACCCCCCGCGACGCGCTGGCCCTCGCCCGCGCGCTGCGCGCCGTCCCGACCCTCTATGAGGAGCTGGGCGGGCTAGAGG
>JACCZL010000410.1 GCA_013695975.1 Chloroflexota bacterium | reverse complement strand
GCCCAGGCCGAGGCGGGCTGGAAGGCTGTTGAAGCCGATACCGGCCAGCAGGCTGCTGACCAGGCCGGCCACCAGCCGCCCCACCACAAAGGAGATGGCTAGCACGACCGCCGCTGCGAAAATGTTCGGGATCGCCGCCATGAACGTGTTCAGCATGTTCGTGGCCGGCCCGGTGATCGCGGCGATATCCAGCGCGTTGAGGGCTGAGATCATGACCGGCACCAGGATAAACACGTAAACGACCAGGCCGATCAGCCCAGACAGCGTCTGGCCGCCCATGACCCCTGAGAGGCCAACCCGCTCGCCGAGCCGGTCGACGCCCGCCGCGGCCAGGAGGCTGGTGACGATCTTCCGGATGATCCGAGCCACGAACCAGCCGATGACTCCGATCAGGATGGCTGCGAAGATGTTTGGCAGGTACCCGAAGACCTCGTTGAGCAGATTCTGGACCGGTGCCAGGATCCCCTCGAGCGCCAGGGTCCCCAGGATCGCCGGCAGGAATAGCAGCCAGACTAGCCAGTAGACGACGTCGCCGAGGGTGTCGGCTAGCGACACCCGGCCGGCCGCGCCCGTCTCCGCGACCGTGGACGCGGCGGCCGAGGTCGCGGCAGCGCCGCCTGAGGAGGTTGGTCGTTCAGCGGCCGGGGCCTCGTCGCGCACCATCGTGTTCAGGCGCCGATCGATCCCCATACCCCCCAACACACCCGTGACCACCCGCTTGAGGACGGTGGCCACAATCCAGGCCAGCACCAGCAAGACCACCGCGCCGAGGAAGCGTGGGATGAACGCCAGAACCTGGGCGACGAGCAGGTTGAGCGGTTCGCTGATCGCGGTCAGGGCCAGCGTCTGGAAGAAGCCAATCAGGACGAAGAGCATGATCAGCCAGAACACCGCCGTCGAGATCGCGTTCTCGGCCTTGAGGCCGGTCCCGCCGCCGAGCGACCGCGCGATGCGGTTGTCAAGCGAAGTCCGCTTGAGGATGCCTCCGACGACACTCGAGACGATCTTGGCGACGATGTAGCCGACGATCAGGATCAGGATCGCCGCGAGGATGTTCGGGAGATAGCTCCCGATCAAACGGATCTGCTGGTCGATGAATACTGGCACGATAAACCCCCCACAACTCCTTGAGCCTCGACGCGAAAAGCTCGCTCAGCCCGCGAAGGCCACGAGCCTCCCTGGCAAGCGGTGTGCCATGAACGCTCAGGCGCTAGCCTGCCGTGGTGGCCGCATGTCCGCGAGCAAACGGTGACCCGCCGCTCTGGAACGCCGACCCCCGCTGCGTTGATCCTTCGGCATGATTCGTGCCAGTGTGCTAGCACGGTTCACAGGCGGACTGCCTCGCCGCGGCGGCCGATCGACTCCTACCGAAACGCTGGACTGCCTCCCCTGCTAGCATAGTATCCACCGATGGAGTCCGCCGATGATGAGTAGCCCAAGCGAGCTTGCGCGGCTTCGCGAGCTCGCCATGACCCTGGCTGACCAGCAGCAGGCTGACATCCTGCTCTACCGAGGGGACATCACCCGAGCCGCCGGCCACCAGCTCACCTCGGGCCGGCGCGGTCGCTCGGACAGACCAAACGTGCTCCTGATCCTGAGCACGTTCGGCGGCTCGGCCGACACTGCCTACCGTCTCGCCCGCGCCCTCCAGCACGGTTACCAGCGGTTCATCGTCTACGTCGACGACTATTGCAAGACCGCCGGCACCCTGCTGGCGCTCGGCGCCGACGAGCTAGTGATGTCGGACTTCGGCGAGCTCGGCCCGCTGGACGCGCAACTGAACACACCCGTCGAGCTGGGCAAGCTGAGCTCCGGTCTGACCCCGGTCCAGGCGCTCGGGACCTTGCGTGCTCAGGTGCAGACCTTCTTCCAGTATCAGTTTGTGCAGTTGCGCGGACAGATGACCACCCAGCTCGCGGCGGAGCGGGCCTCGGTGATGGCCAGCGGCCTGTTCAGCCCGATCTATGCCCAGATCGATCCCATGCAGTTGGGAGAGATCGATCGGGGCATGGACACCTCGAGGAAGTACGGCGAGCGGATCGGATCGGCCAATCTGAAAGACGGGGCGCTCGAGAAACTGATCACCTACTATCCGTCGCACGATTTCGCCATCGACCGAGACGAGGCACGGGAGCTTTTCCGCCGCGTCCGCGAGCCGACGGCCGATGAGGCCGAATTGCTGACGTACCTGGAGCCCCTCCTTGCGCTGCCGAGCAACCAAGCACGCTTCATCTACCTGGACGAGCTCCTCAGCCAGGCGGACGTAAGCGAGGACGAGGAGGACGGAGACGCCGGCGCGGCAGCCACGTCGGGCGATGCCGTGGGAGGACAGCCCGAGGGCGGTATCGGCGAGACAGGTGAGTCCAGTTAAGGAGTTCCGAGCAAACGTCGGGTCACGTCCCGGCCTGTCGGAACCGTGTAGCCCTGGACCCTAGCGCCAGGCGTATCACCTCTCTGAGCTGGCTCAGCCGGACCGGCTTGGACATGATGAGCACGGGCCACGCTTCGGTCCCGTGCAGCTCGTTCAGGTCATCGGAGTAGGTGCTGAGCGCCGCCAGGGGTAGCTCGGGCCAGCGTCGTCGCACCGTCCGGATGAAGTCCGCCCCATCCGTCACCGCGGGCAGCCGGATGCTGCCCACGACAAGGCCGATCGTCGGGTCGGCGATCAACGCGGCGAGTCCTTCAGCCGGTCCGCTCGCAGCAACCGCGCCCAATCCTACCTCACCGATGTACGCGGTCAGGATCGTCCGCACGTCCACGTCGCCGTCGACGATCAGGACCGTCGGGCCGTCCGGCGCCTGGACGAAGGTCCCGCGGCCGGGCTGGCGCAGTACCAGCCCATCCGCCTCGAGCGTCCCGAGGACCTGGCGGACCGTCATCGGAGCGACCCCGAAGTCGACCGCCAGCTCGCGGTGGGACGGCAGCTTCGCCCCCGGCGCCAGGTCGCCCCGCGCGATCCGCTCGCGGATCGCCTCGTAGACCCGCCGTCCGCGGGGCCCCAGGCCATAGATCATCGCCACTGCCGCCATAGCGTGCTAGCGCGCTGGCACGAAGCATGCCTCAATTTGGCGGGAACCCCCGAGGGCTGAGCACCGCGCCCTCGGCGCGATCGACCGAGAGGTGCTCGGCGGATGCAGGGGCCGGTACTGCGCCTGCCGATGAATGATACCTACCGATGCATGCATCGAGCCGGCAACAGGACGGAGGACGACATGGCACGAGACCCCAGGGACGAGCGACTGACGAATCGCGACACGGTCCGCGATGGCGACCGCGAGCAGACGGTCGAGCTACGTGAAGAAGAGCTCCGCGCCAGCAAGGAGCGGGTCAAGGCCGGCGAGATCCAGATCGGCAAGGACGTCGTCACCGAGGAGAAGACCATCGACGTGCCGGTCATGCACGAGGAGGTCACCATCGATCGGCGCGCCGTCGACCGTCGGCCCGCCGATCGGC
>JACCZL010000404.1 GCA_013695975.1 Chloroflexota bacterium | reverse complement strand
CGGAGTGGCGGCGCCTCGCGGGCAGGCGGGCGCGGCGAGCGCGGCCCCCGCGCGAGTAGCTCGCGTGAAGAGCCATCCGAGCGAGATCGCTATAGCTCCCCGAGCCGCCGGCAGCCCGAAGCCTCCTCAGGCGACGACGACGATCTCGACCTACCGGCCTTCCTGCGCCGCCGCCGGTAGACAGCCGAGGCGCCGACGAAAGGGCGCGATAAATAGCGCCCCTACGTGCCGGTGTATCCCAAATCGTAGGGGCGCGATTTATCGCACCCTATTCGCCCGCCGGTCTACGAGACTCCCGCCTCGACTCGCGGAAGCCCAAGCTGCTCGAGCGTGTGGGGCAGCGGCGTGCCCTGCTCGTCCCAGCCGCGGACCCGGTAGTACTGCTTGAGCATCGGCTCGAAGGGGGGCACCTGCTCGGTGCCGCCGGTCTCGCGCGGCTCTTCGACGATCCGCCGCGGCAGGACGTCGTCTGCGCCGGTCGAGCCGCACATAAAGTTGTAGAGCCGCTTCTGGGTGAAGATCCGTGATCCGATCTCCATGAACTGCTCGACGTCGAGCCCACGGCCGGTAATCGCGTTGTACCACTCGAGCAGATGGGTCGGCTTCATGCCGCCGAACATGATGAACTTGCAGACTTTGAGGGAGTCGAACAGGCCCATCAGGTTCTGACCATGGTAAACCAGCTCCGGGCTACGATCCGGATCGTGGCGGTGGACCGGTTCGTCGTAGCCCAGCTCGGGCAGCGTCAGAACCCGCTGGAAGGCGTGACCGAACGACGACAGGTGGCAGGCGCCGCGGGCGGAGGTAGCGTAGGCCACCGCGTTCGCGAAAAAGGCGCGCGGATCGTGGGCCGGAAAGTCCAGTCCGCGGACGTGGATCGCGAAATCCTCGCCGCCGATCTCCCCGGCCAGCCGGGCGGTCCCTTCGCCCAGGCGACGACCGAACTCGGTGTCGCGCTCGCCCATCCGCGTCATCGCCTCGACCAGGGCCCGGTCGCTGCCCCAGACCAGGTCGATCCCGCCGGTATCCTCGCTGGTCAGGAGGCCGCGCTGGTAGGCCTCCATCGCGAACCCGATCACCGCTCCAGCCGAGATCGTGTCCATGCCGTAACGATTGCACAGCTCGTTCGCCTTCTGGACCGCTGCCAGGTCGCCGACCAGCAGGTTCGAGCCATTGAGGGCCGTCGTCTCGTACTCGAGCCCACCCTGCTCGATGCCCGCGTAGGGCCCTTCCTTGACCTCGACGGTCCGCCCACAGCCGATGATGCAGTTGCCGCAGTAGTAGCGGCCCGTCAGGATTGACTCGGCCATCGTCGCCCCGGAGATCTTGTCCGGCCCCTCCGGCCAGTGGCTCTGCTGCCAGTTCTTGATCGGCCAGTTGCCCATCTTCTCGTGGGTCGGAATGCCGCCGGCCGTCCCGAGCGCCCCGAATCCCTTGGCCTGCTGGACCACGTCGCGGCGGACCCGGTTGAGTGCCTCCTTGAGGGCTTGCTCGTCGTGAACCTTTACGCTCTTCGTCCCGCGGGCGACGACCGCCTTGAGGTTCTTGGACCCCATGACCGCGCCCAGCCCGCAGCGGCCGGCCGAGCGTCCGTCCCGCCCGTCGGTCATGATCGACGCCACCCGCGCCAGCCGCTCGCCAGCCGGCCCAATGCACGCGACCTCCGCTTCCTCGCCGCGGCGCCCGGTCGAGCCGACCTCGTCGATCAGCATGTCATGAGTCTCGAACGTATCCCTGCCCCAGATGTGGCCGGCGTCTCGGATCTCGACCCCATCGTCGTGGACCCACAAGTAGACCGGCTTCGGCGACTTGCCGCGCAGGACGAGCATGTCGTAGCCGGCCTGCTTGAGGTTGTTGGCCCAGTGCCCGCCGCACTCGGCCTCGCCGAACACGCCGGTCAGGGGCGAGCGGGCGCAGACGCCGAAGCGGTTCGAGAGTGGGACCGCCGTACCCGTAAACGGGCCAGTCCCGAAGATCAGGGTGTTCTCGGGCGAGAGCGGGTCAGCCGTGGCCGTCGCCGGCTCCTGTGCCAGCAGGTAGGCCCCCAATCCAGTCCCGCCGATCCAGCGGTCGGCCAGCTCCTGGGTCAGCTCGCTGCTCCTGATCTCTCCGGACGTCAGGTCGACCTCCAGGATGTTGCCCATGTAGCCCGATGGCGGCATTGCAGTCCCTTCCCGCTGAGCACCGCTCTGGGCGGAGGCTCGGCGCCGTCTGAGTCGCCCGGATTGTAGCGGACTCGCATTCGCCGACGATCGGATGCCCCATCGTGTCCCCTCCCCGCCGGCGGGAGAGCCAGCCCTCATCGCGGGCCGATCCCGTAAAGGCGATTGAGCCATCTGTAGTCGCTGATTGCGATCCATCCATCGGCCGAGTATACCGATGGGTAGTCCAAAGGCTGCCGCGGGAACACTCGACGGGGTACAGTTGAGGGAGTCGGCGGCTACGACGCTGGCACGGCACATGCACTTTCGAGGCGCGAGCGTCGCAGCTCGCATGCAGAGACGAGGACCGAGACGTGGCGAATGGAGAAGAGGCGGACGCTCGGCGTCCAAACCCCGCCAAGCTGATTAAGCGCGCTGCGCCCGGATCGCAGCGGAACGGAGTGCGGCCACGGCCGCCGGGCCCTGAGCAGGCGCGCCCCGGCGCGAACGACACGCGGGACGAGCCGGGCAGTAAGCGGCCTGCCTGGCTGCGCCGCGTAAGCTGGCCCTGGGCACTGCTACTAATCTTCCTGGTCGTCAACTGGCTGGTCGCGCCGCTCCTGGCGCCAGATCAGCCGGATCGAGTCACAATCCCCTACACCAC
>JACCZL010000391.1 GCA_013695975.1 Chloroflexota bacterium | reverse complement strand
CGCGGCCGGCTTCGACTCGGCCGGCTTGGCCGGCGCCGGCTGCGCGGCCGGGGCGCACGCCACTGACATGGCAAGCAGCAACGCGCCGAGCGTCGCCAACCCAGTCTGAATGGTCCTCTTGGCTTGACGATGCATGGCTAAAACCTCCCTTCGTCTCCCTATTGTTCTCGCAGGTCGTCCGTAGGGGCGGTTCGTGAACCGCCCAGGGGTCGTTCACGAACGACCCCTACGGACGACAGCCGTTCGTCAATGGTTGCGCAACACGGTCCTCACGGTGTGCTCTGCGTTGCCTGCTCGCGTACCTCCCTGGTCACCTGGTCGCCCAGGTAGGCCCCACGCTCGACCAGCGTCTCCTGGAGCCAGCGAATCGGGACCCGTCGCGGCGAGACGCCCTCGGCAACGGCCAGGGCGGCGGCCGTGCCGGCCGCCTGGCCCATCGCGAAGGCCGGCGGCATGACTCGGATCGCCCCCAGCGCTTCATGGGTGGCCGAGACGCACCGCCCGGCGACCAGCAGCCCGTCCACGTCGACCGGCACCAGGCAGCGGTACGGGATCTGGTAGGAATTGGCCATCTCGAAGTGCTGGGGGGTCATCGTCCCGCCGGAGCCGGTCGGACTGTGGATGTCGATCGGGTAGCCGCAGAGGGCGATCACGTCCTCGAACTCGCGGCCGCTGGCCAGGTCGTCGGCGGTCAGCGTGTACTCGCCGACGATCCGCCGGGTCTCGCGCACGCCGATCGTCGCGGCCGTGTCGAGAAGGGTGCAGTTTTCCAGACCGGGGCAGCGCTCGCGGAAGAAGCGGAGCAGGAACATCACCTGGCGGCGGCCCTCGATCTCGGCCCTGGTCAGATCGAGGACGTCGGTGCCGTCGAGGCGCTGGAGGCGGGTCGTGTTGATCCGCCAAATGCCCGGCTGGGGAGTCCGGTAGAGGCCGATCCCCTCGCGCGGGATCGGGAACTCGTCGCGCTCGCGGGCCGCGCGGACGACCGAGGCGAACGGACGCGGGTCCTCAGGGTGGTCGGCGATGTACTGCTTGACCCGCTCGTCGTCGACGTTGGCGATCCGAAAGAAGAGGGTCATCGGCTGGGTCAGCCCATCCTCGTCGCGTCCCTGGTGGAAGGGGACCCCGGCCCGCGCGGCGATGTCGGCGTCGGCCGAGCAGTCGACGGTCACCGTCGCGCGGATCGCCTGAAGGCCAGACTTGCTGGCCACGATCACGCCGCGCACGGCCCCATCCTCGACCAGCGTGTCGACCATGAAAGTGTGCAAGCGCAGCTCGACGCCGGCCTCGAGGCACATCTCGGCCGCGACCAGCTTGACCGCCTCCGGGTCGAACGGGGTGACGCGGGCATGGCCGTAGCTGATGAAGCCGGAGAACTCACTCCCCGCCTCGACCTTGGAGGGGTGGATCGCCCCGCCGAGCTCTTCCGAGCGCTGGACCAGCTCCTCGAAGACCCCGCGGATGAGCTGCTCCTTGCCGTCCAGGCTGTAGGAGGTCATGAACGGACCGACCAGCCCGGCCGTGGCGTTGCCGCCGAGGAAGCCAAACCGCTCGACCAGCACCGTGCGAGCGCCGTTCCGCCCGCTGGCGACCGCCGCGGCGATCCCGGCCGGCCCGCCGCCAACGACCAGGACATCGGCCGTCGCCGCGACCGGCACCTCCTTGCTATAGGTCAGCGATTCGGCCACGCTACGGTCTCCTTCCATCCCTGCCCCAACAGGTGCAGACAGCGCATTATCTTCGGACTCGGCCAGCGAGGCAAGTCATGCGTCGCGGGCGGTGCGCACGCCGTAGGTGCTGCTCCGCCATCCCCGGTGAGGGGTGCATCGCGATCACCTCTAGAGAGAAGTAATCATCCGGCTGTCGCTGAGGGCTGGGAGTTGCTATCGTAGCTCTGAGCGCGAGCGGGCGAGATCCGATCGAGTGACCGCGCGTCGCGTCGGGTCTCGGGCGCCTCCTGGTTCTGGAGATGAGGCGTCGCCGAGTCTGGAGGGAGGAATGGTGGACGAGCAGCGCGCCAGAGGCGAGACGATGCACCCGCCGCGGGCGGGGGCGGGACGACGGGCCTTTTTGCGGCGAGCCGCTCAGGTCGGTGGGGCGCTGTCAGTCGCGGGCCTGCTGGCGGCGTGCGGCCAGCAGGGCGGTGGGGCGCCGAGCGGTGGGGCCAAGCCGGCCGCGCCAGGGCAGGCGCCGACCAAGGCGGGCGACGCGCCGGCCGCGACGGGGGCGCCAAAGCGGGGTGGGACGCTCAAGATCGCGCTCGACTCCGACATCATCGGGATCGACCCCCACGGGGCCTCGGCGGGCGTCGACCGCAACGTCTACACCAGCGTCTACAACGGGCTGGTCACCGTCGACAAGAACCTTCAAATTGTTCCCGACCTGGCGGAGTCGTGGACCACGCCCGACGACAAGACCTACGTCTTCAAGCTGCGGAGCGGGGTAAAGTTCCACGACGGGACCGACTGCAACGCCGACGCGGTCAAGAAGAACTTTGACTGGATCCTCGACCAGGCCAACGCCTCGCCCCGCCGACCGGAGCTGGCCGACGTCGAGGCCTGTGACGGTAGTCGACCCGCTGACGGTCAGGATCGGACTCAAGAACGTCTTCTCGCCGTTCCTGGCGATCATCTCCGACCGAGCCGGCTACATCGTCTCGCCGGAGGCCCGCGCCAAGCACGGCAAGGATTACACCCGCAATCCGGTCGGGACGGGCCCCTTCCAGTTCGTCGAGTGGATCAAGGACGATCACGCGACCTTCAAGCGCTTCGATGGGTACTGGGACAAGGAGCTGCCCTACCTCGACCAGGTCGTCTACCGCCCAATCCCGGACCTCACCGTCGCGGTCACCGAGGTCAAGACCGGCAACGTCGACTTCCTCCGTCGGGTCGACCCCAAGGACGTCGACGACGTCAAGGCGACCAGGAACCTCGAGTACCTCGAGGGGCAAGGCGTCGGCTACCAGGGGTTCTGGGTCAACACGGCCAAGGGACCGCTGGCGAATCGGGCCCTCCGCGAGGCGGTCTCGCTGGCGATCGACCGCGAGTCGCTGCTGGCCGTGGCTTACTTCGCGACCGGCGAGATCGCGCACGGCCCGGTCCCACCGAGTAGCTGGGCCTACGACGCGGGGTACCCGGCGGCGAAGCGTGACCTGGCCCAGGCCAAGGCCAAGCTGGCCGAGGGCGGGCAGCCTAATGGCTTCCCGATGGCCATGAAGGTGGCCAATACCCCGCAGGGGCAGAAGATCACCCAGCTCGTCCAGGCCCAGCTCAAGGAGATCGGGGTCGACGCTCAGATCCAGACGCTCGAGTTCGGCGCCCTCCTCAAGGCCGGCGAGCAGAACGACTTCGACCTGATGAGCCTGGGCTGGAGCGGTCGGATCGACCCGGACGGAAACATCCAGCCGATCTTCGGGACCACCGGGGCGTTCAACTACGGCAAGTACACCAACACCGACGTCGACCGGATGATCGCCCAGGGCCGTGAGGCGACCGGCCAGCCGGAGCGGAAGCGGATCTACCAGGACTTGCAGAAGAAGCTGACCGAGGACGTGGCCTACGTCTTCACTTGGTTCGAGCCGACGGCCTACGCGGTCGGGGACTACGTCAAGGAGTTCGAGGCCACCCCAGACGGGCTGATGCGCTTCAAGTCGACCTGGCTCAACAAGTCGTAGGGGCGACGCGGATGGTCAGGTTCATCGTCGGCCGGCTGCTCGGGACACTGCCAGTGCTCTTCTTCCTGAGCATCGCGATTTTCCTGATGCTCCAGCTCACGCCGGGCGACCCGGTCAAGCTGATGCTCGGGGAGGACGCCGACGAGCAGACGGTCGCTGCCCTGCGCGAGGAGCTCGGCCTCGATCGGCCGCTCGCGGTCCAGTACTTCTTCTGGCTGGGCAACGTCCTCCAGGGCGACCTCGGCCGCTCGATCAGGACGCGCCAACCGGTCCTCGAGGCGATCGTGAGCCGCCTGCCGGTCACGCTCGAGCTGAGCTTCCTGTCCTTGCTGGTGGCGCTCCTGATCGGGATCCCGTCCGGGATCCTGTCGGCGATCAGGCGGAACTCGGCGACGGACGTCGCGAGCACCACCCTGGCGCTGATCGGCGTCTCGATGCCCAACTTCTTCCTGGGGATCCTGCTGATCCTCCTCTTTTCGCTGTGGCTGCGGGTGCTGCCGCCGAGCGGCTACGCCCCGTTCGCCCAGGACCCGGTCCAGAACCTGAAGCTGATGATCATGCCGTCGATCGCCCTGGGGGCGGCGCTGGCCGGGATCATCTCGCGGATGACGCGCTCGAGCCTGCTGGAGGTGCTCGGGGCCGACTATGTCAGGACGGCGCGGGCGAAGGGCCTGCGGGATCGGGCCGTCATCCTGGGCCACGCCCTCAAGAACGCGATGATCCCGGTCGTGACGGTGGTCGGTCTCCAGGTCGGGACGTTGCTGGGCGGGGCGATCCTGACCGAGACGATCTTCGCCCTGCCGGGGATCGGGCGGCTGGTGGTGGATAACATCTTCGCCCGCGACTTCCCGATCGTCCAGGGGGTGATCCTCTTCCTGGCCGTAACCCGCGTCCTCAGCAACCTGGTCGCCGACCTGCTCTACGGCGTCCTGGACCCGCGGATCTCGTACACGTAGCATGCTGAGGCAAGCGGCGGCGCCGGCGGTCCCTGAGGTCAGGCGGGTCGGGCCGTCGGCGACGCGGGAGTTCTTCAGGCGGCTGGCGCGGACCAGGACGGCGGGGATCGGCGCCGGCATCGTCGGGCTGGTGATCCTGGCGGCGCTGCTCGCGCCCCTGCTCGCGCCCTACGATCCGACCCAGCAGGACACTCGGAGCTTGCTGCAGGGGCCGTCGGCCGCGCACCTGCTCGGGACCGACGAGCTGGGGCGGGACACCCTGAGCCGGGCGATCTACGGAACCCAGGTCTCGCTCCAGGTTGGGATCATCGCCGTTGGGATCTCGCTGCTGGTCGGTGGGGGGTTGGGGCTGGTCGCGGGCTACCTGCGTGGGATGACCGACGCCGTGATCATGCGGGTCATGGATGGGCTGCTGGCCTTCCCGACGCTGGTGCTGGCCCTGGCGATCACGGCGATGCTCGGGCCGAGCCTGAACAACGCGATGATCGCGATCGGCGTGACCGGCGTCCCCCTCTTCGCCCGCCTCGTCCGTGGGCAGGTCCTGGCGGTCCGCGGGCTCGACTACATCCAGGCCGCCCAGTCGCTCGGCGCCGAGCACGGGCGGATCATGGTCCGCCACATCCTGCCGAACATCCTGGCGCCGATCGTCGTCCAGGCGTCGCTCAACATGCCGGCCGCGATCCTGGCCGAGGCCGGGCTCAGCTTCCTGGGGCTGGGGATCCAGCCGCCGACGCCGAGCTGGGGGGCGATGCTCAACACGGCCAAGGGCTACCTCCAGCGGAGCGTCTGGACGGCGATCGTGCCGGGCACAGCGATCTTCGTGGCCGTACTCGGCTTCAACTTCCTCGGCGACGCCATCCGCGACGCCCTCGACCCGAGACTCAAGGAATGACGCGGCGGACGCCACGGGGCATCGCCTACGACGTGGTCGGGGATGGGCCCGTGCTGCTGGCAGTCCACGGGGGGCCGGGCACGGACCACAGCATGTTTCGGCCGTATCTCGACGCCCTGGCGGCGGAGCTGGCCGTGGTGTACTTCGATCTTCCAGGCCATGGGCGGTCGGCTGAGTCTCAGGACTACGGCTTGGCCGCGATGGCCGCGTCGATCGAGGATGTCCAGGCGGCGGTCGGCGCCGAGCGGGCGCTCCTGCTCGGCAGCTCCTACGGCGGCTTCCTGAGCCTGACCTACGCGCTGGAGTATCCGGAGCGGGTGGCTGGGCTGATCCTGGTCGACACGTCGGCGAGCTACGGGTTCCGCGCCGAGTCGCTCGAGGTCGCCCGCCAGCGGGCCACCCCGTCGATGCTGGCGGCGCTCGAGCGGCTCTGGGACGGCAGCCTCGCGAGCGACGAGGATTTCCACGCCGCCTGGCGGGAGATCCTGCCGCTCTACTTCCATCGATTGGAGCCAGCGGAGGTGGAGCGGCTCGCGGACCGCGGGACCTATCGTCTCGAGACTCGGCGCCAGATCTTGCCGACCCTGC
>JACCZL010000603.1 GCA_013695975.1 Chloroflexota bacterium | reverse complement strand
GGAGGCGCTCGATGCCGCGCGGGCGACGCGCCCGGACGTCGTGCTGATGGACGTCCGCATGCCGGTGATGGACGGGCTCGAGGCGACGCGGCGCATCGCCGGCGACGAGAGCCTGGCCGGTGTTCGGGTCTTGATCCTGACGACGTTCGAGATCGACCAGTACGTGTTCGAGGCACTGCGCGCCGGGGCCAGCGGGTTCGTCGCCAAGGACATCGAGCCGGCCGAGCTGCTCCACGCGGTGCGGGTGGTGGCGGGTGGCGACGCGCTCCTCTCGCCGTTCGCCACCGGTCGCCTGATCGCCGAGTTCGTCGCCCGCCCGGAGCGCCGGCGGGTCGAGCCGTCCGCGCTGGCGGTCCTGACCGAGCGCGAGCGGGAGGTGCTGGCGCTGGTGGCGGCCGGGCGCAGCAACGACGAGATCGCGGCGGAGCTGTGCATCACCGCCGCGACGGCGAAGACACACGTCAGCCGGGCGATGGCCAAGCTGGGCGCGCGGGACCGCGCCCAGCTGGTCGTGGTCGCCTACGAGACCGGGCTCGTCATGGCCGGCCACCCCGGCTGAACGCCGCGGTCCAACGACAGGTCGCCCGCGGTCGTCGCGGGCGTCATCGACCGGACCTGGCGTGGGGCACGCATGCAGGAGGCCCACGCAGTAGGAGTCCCAGGCAGCGGCTGCTTCCGTCTGCCAGTATGTGCAGCGACGGCGCATGGAGGTTTCTGGAGTCGCAGGGTGCCGGCGCCCTCCGACTCCTGCTGGTCCCCGTCGCGATCGCCGCACTGCCGCTCCTGGCGAGGCCGTTCACGCCGCTGCACCTGGAGTCGAAGCGTCCTGGTCGCCTGGCACAGCCGTCGGGTCACCGGCCACCTCGAACATCTCGCGAGGTCCGGGACCAAGCTGGCGACGCTGGCGAGCGGCTCGAAGCTGTGCTCGCGGCCTACGCGCTGATGACCTACGAGCGACCCCACGGCACCGAGCTCGCGGCACTCGTGCATCGAGGTGAGCACATCGCCCGAGCGCAGCAGCAGCTCAGCGACTTCATCCGAGACCTGCTGACCGAGGGCGCAGAGACCGGCGACGTCCGGGATGATGTCGCGCCTGACGAGCTCGCGAGCTACTGCCTCCACGCCCTCGCAGCAGCCAGCAGCCTGCCGTCCAAGGCCGCGGTCCGCCGGCTCGTCATGGTCACTCTGGCTGGGTTGCGCCCCCCGCGCTGACTCGTTCTGAGCAGACGATCGGGCTGAGCCGGGCGCTGTCGGCGGAGTTGGCGCCGTGGTGCAAGCAGTGCGCAATCCACGACCTGGGCAAGGTCGCGGCCGACTTGGCGGTGACGCTGGCGGCCGGAGGTGACTGCCCGGCCGATCTGGCGGTGCTGCACGGCCAGCAGGAGCTGTTCGGACCGGTGGCCAGCGACCCGACGGTTTCTCGGCTGGTGGCGGCGCTGGCGGAGGGGGTCAGCCGGCCCTGGCGCGGCGCGGGCCGTCCGCGCGAGCGCACGCCAGCGGAGCTGGGGCCTTCACGATTCGTGATCACAGGCAAGAGATCACGATCGGGAAGGGGCCCCAGATAGAACGTGACGCTGTCAACCTGATCGGGCCGGGTGCGCGGACCTGCTGCCGCGGCGGCTGGCGTGGACGTTAACCCCCCTCGCTCACATTGATCAAAATCCTCAAAATTCGTGGGCGCGGGCGCGGACGTCGTGTCCGTGACCGGGCGAAGCGGGCGGGACGCCCTCGCCCCCAGGGGCAGGTCGAGGCGATGTCGCGATTGCAGCGGCGATGGGCGTGTGGTACGCTCCGCCAAAATCGGCGGGGAGCGCGGCGCGGCGTGGTGAACCCTCGTCGGCTCGACGAGGGTGTTGGAAGGGGAGGAGCGAACATGAACTCGCGGACGAGTCGGCGGGCGCTGTTGCGGGGCGCCCTCGGATTGGCAGGGACGTTTGGGATTGCGCCGCTGCTGGCGGCGTGTCAGCAGGCGGGGCCGGCGGCGAAGCCGGCGGACAGCAAGCCGGCCGAGACGAAGCCGGTCGAAACGAAGCCAGCGGCGCCAGCGGCCCAGCCGGCGGCGACGGCAGCGCCGGCCCAGGCCGCGCCGGCCAAGACATCCGGCGGTGGGGAGCTCCGCCTCCACGTACGGACCGGGCCAGAAGAGGACACGCTCAAGGACGTGCTGCCACAGTTCACGCAGCAGACCGGCATCCAGGTCAAGGTCGAGTCGTTTCCGACGACCGAGTACTTCACCAAGCTCCAGACGCTCATCGCCGGCGGCACTGTCGGCGACGTCATGTGGGGGATCTTCCGCAATACGCCGCGGTTCGCCAACAGCAAGGTGATCCGACCACTCGACGACCTGATCAAGGCCGACAACTTCGACCTGTCGCAGTACTACAAGTCGGCGATCGACTCGGTCAGCTACCAGGGCGCGATCTACGCGATGCCGTTCAAGCTCCACCCGGGGCCGGCCGCGCTCTACTACAACGTGGCCCACGCCCGAGACGCTGGTGTCACGATGCCCGAAAAGCAGCCGGCTTCCTGGGACGAGCTCATCAAGATCGCGAGCCAGCTCGGAAAGGAGAGTGGCGGGCGGACCGAACGGTTCGGGATGAGCCTCGGGCTGACACCGGACAACTCGACCTCGACTCTCCAGACGTTGATGATGTACGTCCGCTCCTGGGGCGGGGAGATCTACTCGGAGGACGGTAAGAAGGCGCTCTTGCAGGAGCAGCCGGTCAAGGATTCCGTCCGCTACATGGCCGACCTGATGTTCAAGCACAAGGTCGCCTCGACGCTCAAGGAGGCCACGCAGCAGATCGAGGACCTGATGATCACCGAGCGCGTCGCGCTCCTCCAGGCCTCGTCGTCGACCAAGAGCATCCCGACGAAGATTGCGGGCAAGTTCGAGGTCCGCAATCTGCTGATGCCGCCGGGACCGGGCGGCAAGGTGGGAACCCAGACGATCACCGACCACATCAACATGAGCGCCAAGACCCAGAATCCGCAGGGCTCCTGGGAGCTGATCAAGCTGCTGTGCGGCAAGGACGTCGGGGTACGCCTGGGCGGCGGCACCGGCGGCATCGCGTCCGGCACCTGCGGCGCACGGATCGACGCCTTCACCGATCCTGCCTTGATGTCCCAGTCGCTCCACCCGATCTTCGTGGAGCTGGTCCAGAACGCTCAGCCGCTGCGTTACCCGGCCAACCTCCGCGAGGAGGAGATCGCCACCGCCGTCCACCAGACGCTGGCGCCGATCTTCCTGGGCGAGCGCCAACCGGACGACGCCTTCTTCACCGAGCTGAACACGGCGGTCCAGGGCGTGCTGGACCGTCCGATCGCGTGAGGCGAGTGGAGAGACGAGCGTGGGGAGGCGTAGGGCGCTCGAGGGCTACCTGTACATTTCACCGTTCCTGGCGGGGTTCCTGGTCTTCACGGCGTACCCGCTGCTCGCCTCGCTGTACTTGAGCTTTACGAACTTCAACATCATCGGCGAGCCCCAATGGGTTGGGCTCGAGAACTACGTGCGGGCGTTCACCGACGACACCCTATTCTGGTCGTCACTCGGGCGGACCGGGCGGTATACGTTGCTGGCCGTGCCGTTCGGGGTGCTCTTCTCGCTCGGGGCGGCGATGCTGCTCAACCAGGGCTTTGCCGGGACGTCCGTCTTTCGGACGTTCTTCTTCCTGCCGTCGATCACGCCGATCATCGCCTCGGTGCTGATCTGGATCTGGATCCTCCAGCCATCGGTTGGAGTCATGAACTATCTGCTCAGCCTGGTCGGCATTCCCGGCCCGCCGTGGGTCCAGAGCACGACCTGGGCGCTGCCGTCGCTGGTGATCCTGTCGCTCTGGAGCACGGTGGGTGGGAGTCGGATGATCGTCTTCCTAGCCGGGCTCCAGGGCGTCCCGCGAGAGCTGTACGAGGCGGCCGAGATCGACGGCGCGAACGCCTGGCAGCGCTTCGTCAACGTGACCGTGCCGCTGATCTCGCCGACGATCTTCTTCAACTTGGTCATCTCGATCATCGGGGCCTTGTCGGTCTTCTCGGTCGCCTACATCGGGACCCAGGGCGGCCCAGCCTACGCGACCTATTTTTACGTCTACCACCTGTACGCGAGTGCCTTTCAGTATTCCCTGATGGGGTACGCCTCGGCGCTGGCCTGGATCTTCCTGGTCGTGGTGCTGGTGCTGACGGTCGCGCAGTTCCGCCTCTCGGATCGCTGGGTGTTTTACGCGGGTGGAGAGTCGACCGACCGAGGCCGCGATGGCTGAGCGGGTCGGGGCACTCCCCAGGGCGGCCCAGGCGGGTGTCGGCGCGGGGTCGTTCGCCCGGCTGCGCGAGGGGATCGCCTTCTACCTGCTGGCCGGCGTGCTCACGCTCTTTTTCCTCGGGCCGTTCATCTGGACGGTGAGCTCGTCGCTCAAGCAGCCTAACGAGATCACCGCCTACCCTCCGGTCTTCATCCCGGCGGCGCTCCAGTTCGAGAACTATGCCCGCGCCTGGACCAAGGTGCCATTCCTGACGTTCTACCTCAATTCGCTGATCGTGACGGTGCTGGCGGTCCTCGGCCAGACGATCTCGGCGACGCTGGTCGCTTACGGCTTCGCGCGGTTTCGCTTCCCGTTTCGGAACGCTCTGTTCATGCTGGTGATCGCCACGCTGATCGTGCCGTGGGAGGTGACGATCGTGCCGAGTTTCCTGCTGTACAAGTGGCTAGGCTGGCTGGACACGCTCAAGCCGCTCATCGTCCCCTCGTGGTTTGGAGGCTCGCCATTTTTCATCTTCTTGCTGCGTCAGTTCTTCATGACGATCCCGCGCGAGTTCGACGAGGCGGCGGAGATGGACGGAGCCAGCTCCTTCCGGGTCCTCTGGCAGATCCTGGTCCCGCTGTGCCTGCCGGCGATCACTACGGTGGCGATCTTCTCGTTCCTCCAGCACTGGAACGAGTTCATCCAGCCGCTGATCTTCCTGAACAGTCCGG
>JACCZL010000387.1 GCA_013695975.1 Chloroflexota bacterium | reverse complement strand
GCGCTGACGTTAGCGCCGCCGCGCTGGCCGTGGCCGACGTCAACCGTCGGCGGCTCGACCTGGTCGAGCGGGTTTCGCTGGTGCACGGCGACCTCCTCGACTGGCTGGCGGCCCCGGCCGATCTCGTGGTCGCGAACTTGCCCTACCTGCCCACCGCCTCCATCGCCGATCTCCAGCCAGAAGTCGCCCACTTCGAGCCGCACCAGGCCCTCGACGGTGGACCAGACGGCACCGACTTGATCCGACGCCTGCTCAGCTCCGCTCGCCACCTCGTTTGCCAGGGCGGGACCGTCCTCCTCGAGCTCGAGCCCAACCAGCTCCAAGACGTCCGCCCGCTGGCGTCGTGGGGCGCCACCAGCGTGATCGCAGACCTCTCCGGCCAGCCCCGCTTCCTCCGGATCGACGTCCCATGACCGCCGCCAGCCACCGACCCGAGGTCGTCACCTGGCCACCGACCGACGCCGAGCAGGCCGCCCTGATTGCTCGGCTGGTACGCGTGCTGTCGAGCGATGAGTTGATCGTCCTCCCGACCGACACCGTCTACGGCCTGGCTGCCCATGCCGCTCGGCCAGAGGCGGTCGCTCGGCTCTTCGCCGTCAAGCGTCGACCGCCCGCCAAGCAGATCGCCCTGCTCATCGACGACCCCGCGTCTATGCACGAGCTCGCGCTTGAGATCCCACCGCCAGCGGCCGTGCTCGCTCACCGCTACTGGCCAGGCGCGCTCACCCTCGTCCTGCGCGGCCACGCCCCAGGCCAGACGATCGCCTTCCGCCAGCCTGACCATCCCGTCCCACGGGCGGTGATCCGGGCTCTCGGCTCGCCCCTCGCCACGACCAGCGCCAATCTCTCCGGCCAGCCCAGTCCTCGCTCGGCCGCCGACGTCCTGGCGCAGCTCCCGACCGGCTACCAGCTCCTGATCGACGCTGGCTCGAGCCCGATCGGCGCCGACTCGACCGTCCTCGACTGCACCGGCCCCACGGTCCAACTGCTCAGGCTGGGAGCACTCGACCGCGCCGAGCTCGAAGCCCTCGTTGGACCGATCGAGGAGTCCTGATCTCACGACCGAAATCAGCCATTGACAGCCGGGAGCGGCCAGGATACCATGCGGCTCACCGGGCTAGAGCTTGCGTGTGGGACGTGGATGACTGAGGGACGCCCCATCGGCACCAGCTTGCGAGAGCCGCATTGGGATCAGGGGTCACCGACGGTTCGCTGGATCATGACGTCTACGACTATGCCAGCGTCCGCTTTCTACGCCGGCGTCTTCGCCTTGACCCGGTCCAGCACCCGGCTGACGATATCGATCGCCTCGTCAACTTCCTCTTCGCGCAACACCAGCGGTGGCATAAATCGAACCACGTTGGCCGCCGGGCTGTTCAGCAGCAGTCCTTCCTTCAACGACTCCGCGACCACCTCACCGGCGATGTCGCCGTCGAACTCGACCCCGATCAGCAAGCCGTGCCCACGCACGTCGGTGATGTACGGCCGCTCCGCGCGCAAGCTCTCGAGCCGGTCCATGAAGTAGCCACCTACCTTCGTGACGTGGCCTGGCAAGTCTTCCTTCAGGACGTGGCGCATCACTGCCAGGCTCACCGCACAGGCCAGCGGGTTCCCGCCGAAGGTCGACCCGTGATCGCCATAGGTGAAGACGCTAAACTTCTCCTTGCTCAGGATCGCCCCGATTGGCACCCCGCCCCCAAGCCCCTTCGCGAGCGTCATCACGTCCGGCTCGACGCCGGAAATCTGGAAACCCCACAGCTTGCCGAGGCGACCAACGCCCGTCTGGACCTCGTCGAAGACCAGCACCAGGTTCTGCTCGTCGCACCACTGGCGGACGCCCCGCAGGTACGCCGGGTCGGCGACGTTGACGCCGCCCTCACCCTGGACCGGCTCGAGCATGATCGCGCAGGTCTCCTTGTCCGTCGCCCGCTTGATCGCGTCAAGGTCGTTGAACGGGACGTTCACAAAGCCGGCCGGCAACGGCCCATAGTCCTGCTTGTAGGCCGGCTTGCCCGTCGCGGTCAGCATCGCCAGGCTCCGCCCGTGGAACGAATGGTCGGTCGTGATGACGGTGTAGGCCCCATCCCGATGATGTTGACCGTACTTGCGAACCAGCTTGACCGCCCCCTCGTTGGCCTCGACGCCGCTGTTCGAGAAAAAGACGCGATCGAAGGGCGAATTGGTGACCAGCAGGTCGGCCAGCTCGAGCTGCGGGACCGTGTAGAACTGGTTCGAGGTGTGGATCAGCGACTGGGCCTGCTCGGACAGGGCGTCCGCGATGACCGGATGGCAGTGCCCGAGCGTGTTGACCGCCCAGCCCCCGACCAGATCGAGGTAGCTCTTCCCCTCGTCGTCCCAAACCCGGCTCCCCTCGCCCCGCACAAGCACGATCGGCACCCGCTTCGCGACGGGCATGTAGCGTTGCGCTTCCAGTTCGATCCAGTGAGACATGAGAGCTCCTCCAAGAGCGAGTAGGCCGATAGGGCGACAGTAGGGAGATCGCTCACGATCGCCCTACCACCCGATCGCCCTACTCCCTCGTAATCATCGTCCCGACGCCGGCCTTGGTGAACAGCTCACGGAGCAGCCCATGCGGCACCCGACCGTCGAGCACGTGGGTCCGCGGGACGGTGTCGAGCGCTCGGATGCACGCCTCCAGCTTCGGGATCATCCCGCCGCTGACCTCACCCGTCGCGATCAGCTCCCGCGCGCGCTCGACCGTCAGCGTCGAGATCAGCGAGCTGGACGAGTCGAGCACCCCGGCCACGTCGGTGAAGAACACCAGCTTCTCCGCCCCCAGGGCGCGGGCCAGGTCGCCGGCGATCGAGTCGGCATTCACGTTGAGCGGCTGCCCCGTGGCGTCCACCGCGGCCGGCGCGACCACGACGACGTAGCCCGCGGCAGTCAGCGCCCGCAGCGCCGACAGGTCGACGTCCACCACCTCGCCGACCAGCCCAAGCGCCGGGTCGCGCAGCCGCGCGCGGATCAGCCGACCGTCGATTCCCGACAGCCCAACCGCCGTCGCTCCGAGCGTCGTCAGATGGGCCACCAGGTCGCTGTTGACCTTCCCGATCAGCACCATTCTAGCCAGGTCAAGGGTCACCTCGTCGGTGTAGCGCCGCCCCTCGACGAACTTAGGCTCCAGCCCGAGCCGCCCCTGCCACTCCGAGATCAGCGGCCCGCCGCCGTGGACGACGACCGGCGTGACCCCGAGCCGATGGAGGGTCACGACGTCTTCCAGCGCCGTCCCGTCCTGACCGATGCTGCCCCCGATCTTGACCACCACGAATTTACCGACGAAGCGGGCGATGTAGGGCAGGGCCTCGAGCAGGGCCTGCGTCGCCGCCTCCGCGTCGATCGAGCGCGCCAGCTCGGCGACGTCAGGTGGTGTAGGCGCTGTTCTCGTGGACATACGCTTCCGTCAGGTCGCAGCCCCAGGCCGTCGCCGTCGAGTCCCCGACGTGCAGATCAGCCCGGAACTGTACCTCGGACCCTTGCATCACGTCGGCCGCCGCCTCCCGGCTGCCAGCCACCGGCGCCCCCGCCCGCACGAGCTGGACGTCGCCGACGTGCAGGTCGACCGCCATCGGATCGACCTGGGCGCCGGAATAGCCAATCGCGCACAAGACCCGCCCCCAGTTCGGGTCGGCCCCGTAGACCGCCGCCTTGAGCAGGTTCGACTGCGCCACCGCCCGCGCCGCCGCTCGCGCCTCCCCGTCGGACCGTGCCCCGGACACGTCGACCCGGATGACGCGCGTTGCCCCCTCGGCGTCGGCGACCATCGCCCGTGCGAGCTCGGCACAGACATGGGTGAGCGCTGCGTTCAACGCCTCGCCGTCGGGACCGCCCCGCACCAGCCCGTTGCCAGCCGCGCCGTTCGCCAGCACCAGCAACGTGTCATTCGTGCTGGTGTCGCCGTCGACGGTGATCATGTTGAACGAATCCGCCACCGCCTCCCGCGCCGCGCGGCGCAGAAAGTCGGGATCGACCATCGCGTCCGTGGCGACGAACGCCAGCATCGTCGCCATGTTCGGATGGATCATCGCCGCGCCCTTGGCAATGCCTCCCATTCGCACGGTCCTCCCGCCCAGCTCCAGCTCGACCGCCACTTCTTTCGGACGGGTGTCCGTCGTCATGATCGCCCGCGCCATTTGGCCGCCACCATCCGGCGACAGCTCGATCGCTCCCACACCCCGCCGGATCAGGTCCATCGGGAGCGGTACGCCGATCACGCCCGTCGACGCGACCAGCACCTGGTCAGCCCCGATACCCACCTTCTCGGCCGCCAGCCGAGCCATCTCCTGGGCGTCGGCCAACCCCTGTTCGCCAGTACAGGCGTTCGCGTTGCCCGCGTTCACGATCACGGCCTGACCCTGCCCACCCCGCAGCCGCTCGCGGCACAGCAACACCGGCGCTGCCGCGAAGCTATTCTGGGTGAGGGTGCCGGCCACCGCCGCCGGCCGATCGGACGCCAGGATGGCGAGGTCAAGCTTGTCTGGACCGGGCGTCTTGATCCCGGCGTAAACCGCGCCGGCCTGGAACCCCGACGCCGAGGTCACACTTCCGTCCGCCAGCGGGCGGAACAACTCCCGCGATCCCTGCACAGTCCCCCTCCGCCGAGCGGCAGACGCCTCCGCCGATGCGCGGACTCGCGGGCACGCCAGCGCCAGGTCCATCAGTATAGGAGCCGCCCGACAGCCCCAGCAAATCAGCAGTCGGCTCAGCCAGCCTCGGCCGGTACGAACTCCCCGCGCGCCGCCTCGGTCCCGACGACGTCCGGAGCCTCGCCCTCCAGGACCATCGCCTGTCCCTTGACCAGCTCTTCCTGATACCGCTGCTGCCCCACGAAGAACCCAACGCGGCTGCTTACCTGCTTGATGCTATCCCGCACCGTCAGCCCCAGCGCATCCACCTCGAGGATCACTCGCTGCAGCTCCGTCAACTGCTCTGCCATGATCCAGATTATACCGATGCGCCCGACCATTCGTAGGGGCGCG
>JACCZL010000361.1 GCA_013695975.1 Chloroflexota bacterium | reverse complement strand
GGGGCCGGCGCCTGGGTCGGCGGGTTCGGCGGCGCCTGGCGCTGCCCACAGGCCTGGAGCAGCCCGCCCGCCACGAGCGAGCCGCTCAGCATCAGGCCACCTCGCAAGAACTGGCGTCGCGGGATCCGCCCACGCACGCTGAGGCCTCGGTCGTCGCTTGCCATCATCTGTTCCTCCCCTCGTACACAGCGGTCCGTGCGCGCCACGAGCGGCGGGCATCGGCCCGCTCGGCGGGATCATAGGCGGACAGTCCCCCGTTGTCAACGGCCCGCGGCTGCTGGCCAAGGCAACCGCATTTCCTTCCGTCAATAAGAGCAGATTCGCTGAAGTTGGACCGTTTGAGTGCGCCTGGTAGCCATCTTCGGATCGATCGTCTTGACATGCGCTTCGTGGGTGACTGGAATACCTTCGCCGGGATCACGTTCCGGGATGGCTCAGGCTTCGAGTCTACCCATTCCACCATACAACGGGAACGGGAAAAGTAATGCAATTGCCCTGCCCGACGCGGCCCTTGGCAAGGCTAGCGGCCGTCGTAGGGGCGCTGGTGGACGGCGGCGTGGACCCAGCGGACCAGGCTGATGGCGTCCCAGACGGGCAGGCCGGTGGCCGCCTGGATCGCGGCGGCGTAGGGCGGGAGGTTGGTGCACTCGAGGACGAGCGCGCCGACCTCGGGGTGGGCGTGGGTCAGCGCCTCGGCCGCCGCGACGACCTGGGCGCGGGCGGCGTCGACGTCGAGCGGCCCGCGGTTCTCGATGATCGGGCGGTAGAGGGCATCGGCCCCTTCGAGCCCGCCCACGACGATCCGCTCGAGCATCGGCCGGTCGACCCCGACCTTGGCGAAGTGGGCCGGGGTGAGCGTCTCGGCGCTGATCGTCAGCACGCCGACCTTGCGGTCCGGCGCGATCGACCGCAGGACAGGCGGGATCTGGAGCAGGCTCGAGGTAAAGACGGGCACCTGCACGGCGGAGGCGAGGGCTGCCTGGTGGAGGGCGAGGAAGCCGCACGAGGTGCTGATCGCCCGCACGCCGGCCGCCTCGAGCGCGCGGGCGGCGTCGCAGAAGGCTTCGACTAATCCCGCCGCCTCGTCGCAGACCACACGGCGCGGGGTCGCGTCGCGTACGACGTGGTAGAGGACCGGGAACTCGAACGTCTCGGCGAAGGCGATGTCGCCGGGCGGCCGCGGGAAGCGGGCGTCGAGCAGCAGGATCCCGACGGGGAGCCCGTAGAACGGTTGGCCGCCGGCGAGGAGCGTCATCGCGGGCATTGTAGGCCAACGCCCCGAACGTTGCCGCCGGTCGGCTCGACGGCGCGGTCCAGGGATTGGCGTGGAGCATCCTGGCGGGCGCCCAACTGCCCGCTGCCCACTGGTATGATCCGGCCATGGTCTGGCGGCGGCGCGGGCGTTGGTTGACCTGATCCGCCTGAGCCTCTTCGCGCTCAGCCTGTGCGCCGTCCTGCTCAGCAGCGTTGCCCTGGTGAGCCCGCTGCGATTGGGCGGGGCCGGCAGCGTGCTGGCGCTCTGGGTCGTCGGCACGGGACAGGTCGTGCTGCTGGCCGAAGTCCTTTCGCTGCTCCACGCCCTGGACTGGCCAGGCTTCTTCGTCGGGCACCTGCTGATCCTGGGTAGGGTGGCCGTTTGGGCCTGGCGCCGCCCGCGCGGCGAGCGTTGGCTGGCGTTGCGCGAGGTCCGCGCTGGCCTTGCGCAGCTCAGGCCGTTGGTCTCGGATTGGGACGCGCCGTCCCTGCCGATCCTCGCGGTCGCCGTACTCGTCGTAGGCCTGGTCAGCCTGATCCTCGCGCTCTGGATCCCGCCAAACACCTGGGACGTACTCAGCTATCACCTCCCGCGGGTCGGCTACTACCTCCAGTTCCGCTCGCTCGACCACTATCCGTCGGACGACCCGCGTCAGGTGGCCTTTCCGGTCAACGCCGAGCTGCTGATTCTCTGGACGGTGGCCTTCCTTCGGGCCGACTGGCTGGCGAATGGGGTCCAGCTCGTGGCCTGGTTCGTCACCGCCGTGGGCGTGTATGGCGTGGGGCGCCGGATCGGACTCGGCCCGCGGGCCGCCCTCTTCGGGGCCGCGGCGTTCGCCTTGCTCCCGCCGGCCGTTCAGCAGAGCTCCACCAGCCTCAACGACCTGGTCGTCGTGAGCTTCGTCGTCGCCAGCCTGTACTTCCTCATCGCGCCCCTACCGGGCTCGTGCTGGCCGGCGCGGCGGCCGGGCTCGCGGTGGGGACGAAGGGGACGGCCCTGCTGGCGCTGCCCGGCCTGGCGATCGCGGGCCTGGTCTTGTTCGGCCGGCGGCCGACGCGGCGCATCCTGGGCGGGCTGCTGCTTGGCGGTGTCGCGGCCGTCCTGCTCGGCTCGTACGTCTACCTCCAGAACTGGCGCCTCTACGGGACGCCGATCCCGCCCGCCTTCGCCCTGGAGTCCGGCGTTGGCGTCATGACCGGGCAGGGCTTCGTCGCGAACCTCGGACGGATCCTGTTCACGTTCGTCTTCGCCGACCTCACCGGCCCGCTGAACGACCCGCGCGCTCGGCCCCTGATCGCCCCGCTGACCGAGCTGCTGGGCACGATCGGCGAGCGCGTCTTCGCGCTCTTCGGCATCCCGACGGTCGTCGAAGGAGTTGACGTCCCCTGGTGGCCGACGTTTACCTTCATCAGGACGGCCCGGGACTTTGTCCCCGAGGGACCCGGTCCGATCGGCGGGCTGATGCTGATCCTGGCGATGCTCGCACTGGTCTGGCCCGCTCGATCAGGCTGGGGACCGCGTCTCCTCGGCCTGGCGGCGCTGGGGTATCTGGTCGGGATGGCGCTGACCCTGCGCTGGAATGCCTCGGCCGGTCGCTTCCTCCTCACCGCTTGCGCACTCGCCGCGCCGCTGCTCGGCGCAGTGATCGAGAGACGGGAGCCAAGCGACCGAGGGCGGAGATGGCGGTGGGCATTCGCGCTCTTCGTGGCGGTCTGGAGCGCGGCGAGCGGGCTGTATGCACTCGGTCTCCGCGATCACCGCGTGATCGAGAGGTTGGCAGGTCGGGATCGGATCGGGTTGCTGAGTCTCAGCCCGTTGGTCGCGAGCCACGAGCCGCTCTTCCGCGAGGTCGAGGAGGAGCTGGGGCCGACGGCCGTCGCGGTCTACGACACTCTCAGCGGCGTCCCAAACCGCAAGGATCAGTGGGAGTACCCGTTCTTCGGGCCGCGGTTTAGCCGAGTGGTCGTCCCGCTGGTGCGACCGGAGTACCCCGAGCGGATGGGGCTGCTTCGCCCATTGGCCTGGACCAACGAGCGACTCGTCGAGGCCTACCGCCCGAGCTACGTCGCCGTGGCGGGTCGTCGACCGGCCGGCGGGGCGCTCGCCCAGATCGGCTTGGATGGATGCTTCCCAGTCCCTCTACGGCATGGCAAGCCGGCCTTGCCCTGGGAGCTGTGGCGCTGTCGGGACGACGATCCACGCAGCGTCGTCGAAAACGGCGACTTCCGAGCCTGGCCCATGGGGCTGCCGATCGGCTGGAATGTCGAGGTCGCGGGTGAGGGGCGGCTCACCGCGAGCTGGACCGACGCCGAGGCGCAGGGGGCCGAGCCGTTCCGGCTCCGCCTGGACTATCGCGCGGGCGATGCGGAGGACGAAGCGGGCATCGTGCAGGAAGTGCCGATCGGTGGCCTGCGAGGTCGGACGCTGGTGGTCGACGCGCGAGTGCGGGCCGATCTGGAGGGGGCGGCCGTCCTGTGGGTGGACGACGGGGTGACGGCCACGCAGACGGCCAACGCGACGGCCGGTGCGGAGACCCTACGGGTGACCCACCGGATCGACCCGCGGGCGACCGGCCTCTGGGTCCACCTCGATGCGAGCGGGGCCGGCCAGGACGCCATCGTGCTGGCGCGCACGATCCTGGCGATCCCCCGAGGAGGGGAATGAAGCATGCGTCATGCTTCGTTCCGGTCGTACCCCCACGCTTCGAAGCCTCGCTGCCAGCGGTCGGCGATCTGGCGACGGGTCGACGGGGCGAGCTCGGAGAAGGCGTTCTTGCGGTAGCCGCGCAGCGAATCCAGGTAGTCTCGGAGCCTCGGCTCGAAATCGTCGGGCCAGGCCAGGCTCAGCGTCTGGTAGAGCGCTCGGAGCTGGCCGATCGGGTCCTGCTCGAGGTCTTCGAAGCCGATCTCGTGGAAGCGGCCGGGCGGGATCAGCGCCTGCTCCTCGAAGAACGCGTCGTACATGGAGGTATACGGGCGGAGGACCCGCTCGTCGATCAACGTCTCGTCCTGCTCCTGGAGGCGGAGGACCGGGCTCAGCTTCGACCACATGTAGTGGGTCGATTGAAAGACCGCGTAGGGGTTCCGATGGATGTGGACGAAGCGGGCCTCCGGGAACATCTCGAGGAGCAGGCGGATGCGGCAGGTGTGGGTCGGCGACTTGACGACGAGCGGTCGTCCGTGACGCCAGCTCAGCTTCTTGAGGAACCAGGTAAAGGCCGCTCGCCAGCGCGCGAGCTCGGCGGGCGTCACGTCGCGCAAGGTGAGGTAGCGGAGATAGTGTTCCCAGTGGCGGGGGAAGACCCAGCCCAGGTGCGGCGAGCAGCGGGTCAGCAGGCTGAGGGCAAACTCGTCCTCGGCCGGCGCGTCGACGCTGACCGGCATGTTGTCCATCGGGCGGGTCCTGGGGAGCCAGAACGCGACCCACCTGGCCATGCTCGACTCGGTCGAGAGGAACGTGTGGGGGCGGGTCGTCTGATACAAGTTCGGATGGGCGAACTGGTCGTCCAGGGCCAGCAGTCGCTGGAGGTGGGTCGTCCCGCTCCGCCAGTGCCCGAGGATGAAGAGCGGCGGCCGAATCTCGGTCTTGGCGACGACCGGGCCGTAGAGCCGGTCCTCCTTGGCGTGCGCGAGCGACGTGCGGAGGCTCGCACCGGTCACCAGCGCGGCGCGCGGCCAGTAGGCCGGATCGACGGCAAAGCGGTTCTCGCGAAGCAAGTCGAGCCAGTCGCGCGCGTCGATCCCGACCATGTAGGTGAAGAACGTTTCGTGCAGCCGCTGGACGGTCGGGGCGGCGACGCTCCGCACGGATTCCATCACGACGTCATGGCGAATGGCGCCTCACGCCCGGTCCAGAGCGCGAACTGCTCGGCGGGTGTCTCGACCCAGGCCCCCACCAGGCGATCGCCGCGGGCGTAGACGGCGTTGACCTTGCCGGCCCGGCAGGCGCTCGGGTCCAGGTCGTCGAGGGCCTGGCCGACGGCCTCCTGGTGGGGTGGGTGGAGGTGGTAGCCCTGGATGTCGAGGGCGCGGAAGGCGGCGACCGTCTCGGCGGCGTCGCCGTCCGGCGGCACGACCAGCGGCACGGCGATGGCATCGGCGTCAATGGCGCGGAAGCCCCAGTTGTACTCGCGCGCCCGCTCGGTCTCGACGTGCGGGCCGAGCAAGCCGTAGACGGCCATTTTGGGGCCGATCCGCTCGGCCTGGTAGACGTCGCGCAGGTCGCCGACCGAGAGCTGGCCGGGGGCGACGGCGCCGCCCGTCTCGAGCGCGCAGTAGGTGAGCAGGCAGGCGTCGTACTCCAGCGCCAGGATCCGCGTCGGGAGCCCGGCCTCGCCCATCGCGATCGCGATCGTCGGGACGTCGGCCTCGGCCAGCGTCTGGAGCACCGGCACGGTCTCGCGGGCCTCTCGGGCCGTCCCGACCAGCTTGACGACGTCGCCGCCGGCCGCTCGCAGCTCGCGCCAGCGGCCGGCAAAGTCGGGCGGCATCCGCTCGTAGTCGTGGCTCGAGACGATCACCCGCGTCGCCCCGCGCTCGCCGATCTGGTCGACGGTGTCAAGCTCGACGTCGACGTACTCGACCCCGAGGCGGATCGCCTCGCGAAGCAGGGCGACGCGGTCCTCCTCAGTCCCCTGGTAGCGTCCCCCTTCGCGTAGTGGGCGGCAGGTCACGACGACCGGACAGGGGCGGTCCGCGAGCAGGCGCGGAAGGTCGAGCTCCTGCATGAGGTCCAGGCGCAGCTCGGCAATGTCGGCGACCCGCGCAACGACCGCCAGGGCGGCCAGCGCCGCCGCCGTGTCCCGCGGCCCCAGCGCGACGCCGATCATCCGCCTCCGCTCAACCGTCGGCATCGCCTGCTCCCCGCTCCCCTACTCGGCAAAGGCCGGCATGACTTCCCGGGCCAGCAGGCGTAGCTCCTGCATGATGTGCTCGTGGGGCATGCCCGGGAAGTACAGTCGACAGATGAAATGGTCGACCCCGAAAGCGTCGCGGAACCCGCGGATCTGCTCCACACACCGCTCCGGCGTGCCGATCACGAAGCGGTCTCGGCCCATCTCGTCGAGCGCGCCGACCGGCGTGGCGTCCGCCTTGCCGATCAGCGGGTGGTTCCAGGTCCCGCCGCCGTACTCTTCGGGGTAGTTGATCATCAGGTGCCGCTCGGCCAGCTCGCGGGCCCGCTCCTCGGTCTCGGCGATGACCACCTCCCGCGTCAGCGGCCTCGGGACCGCTCCGGGGTCCTCGAGGGCCGCTCGATAGAATCCGCCACCTTCGGTGGGGATGAACCCAAACTTCACCGTCGAGCCCTCCTCGCGTTCTCAGATGCTCCCGGCTCCGCGGTAGGGTAGCAGACCGGGCGATCCGGGCCGAGCGTCTCGCTCTAGGCGGGCAGCAGGGTGAAGCCCTCTCTCCGCGCTGCCTCGCGAAGCCGAGCGTCGAGGCTCACGAGCTCCCGTCCAGCCGGCCGCTCCCTCGCCCAGATCAGGGCGGCGGCGAGCTGGAGGGCGTCGGCGGCTCGGAGCGGATGCACCGCCAGCGCCCGTTCCGCTCGGTTGCGTACGTCTTCCGTTGGGCCGACTTCTTGGGCCACGTCGAGAAGCTGGCGAAGGCGTTCGCGAGCATGAGTCTCCGATCCCTCGTCCAACTGACCTTCCCGAGCACGGCGCACGATCGCTGAGGTGCATTCGACACGCGTCCCCCACCAGACGACGGCCTCCGAATCCGCCTCGTACAACGACCGAATCGCCGCGCTACTCGCCTCCCGTAGCACCAGCGGGATCAGCGCTGAAGTATCCCAGAACTTCACCAGCCTTCCTCACGCTCTTCCAACAGCGCCTTTAGCACCGATCCTTCGGGATCTTCGGGCATCCGGTCCCAGAAGTCCGGCGGCAGGCCCCGCTTCCGCGCCGGGCGGATGATGCCAGCCCGAATCATCTCCTCGTACTCGGCTGGTGTTGGACCGCTCCGAGTGAATGGCACCACTCGGGCGATCGCCTTGCCGCGCTCGGTGACGATCACCTCCTCACCCGCCTTGACCCGCTCGAGATAGCGGCTCAGCTTCGCCTTCAGTTCCGCCACACCAGCCGTCTCCATGCTGCCCCTCCCATCGGGATTCGCCAGATGACCATTATAGTCACATAGAGCCCCAATGCTTGATCTCATGGCGTCGTGCCCGTACGATGATGCTCGAACGTCGCGCGGCACGCCCATGCGTTCAAGCAAGAGATCGGGGATAGCATGATGGACGGACGGCGAGTGTCGAGCCGCTACGATGGACCCGAGGGGCCGCACCTGTCGTGGCGCGCATTGGTGCGCGGCACGGGCGAGCAGTTCGGCCGGGTCCGCGCCGCGCTCGCGCACAACGCGACGCCGCGGCTCCTGACGTCCGCCCTGACGACGGGCCTGCTGGGCTGATTCATGCTCGGCGACGACGCGGTCCAGGCGCTCCGCGACGCGTTGCGGCTCTCGCCCGACAACCTGCCCTTGCGACGGCACCTCGCCGACACCCTGCTCGGGACGGGCCAGGCTGAGGAGGCGGAGAGCGAATACCGTTTGGCGCTCTCGCTCGCGCCTGACGATTGGCGGCTCAAGCTCGGTCTGGCCGGAGCATTTGCCCAGCAGGGCAAGGATGGGCAGGCGCTGGTGATCGTCGAGACCCTGTCGCGCGGCCCGGAGGCGTCGGCTCGCGCCTGCCTGCTCCATGCTCGCCTGCTGTTGCGGACGGGCGAGCTTGCGACCGCGGCCCTCCAGTATCGGCGGGCGGTCGAGCTCGAGCCGGGCTTGGCCGACGCGGACCTGGCCGAGCGGCTCGGCATCCGTCCGCGGTCCCGCATCGACGCCGCCGAGCATGCCACGGAGTCCTCGATCGTGGACGGCAAGCAGCGCGTGGGCTGGGAAGACGTCGTCGACCGTGCCGAGGCCGCCATCGAGCGACCGACGATCACCTTCCGTGATGTCGGCGGCCTGGAGGGGCTCAAGGATGAGATTCGCATCAAGGTCGTCCATCCGTTGACCCACCCGGAGCTGTACCGCGCCTACGGCAAGCCGATCGGCGGCGGCATCCTGATGTACGGGCCGCCGGGCTGCGGAAAGACGTATCTTGCCCGCGCCACCGCCGGCGAGGTCAGCGCCGGGTTCATCGCTGTTGGGATCAGCGACGTGCTCGACATGTGGATCGGCAACAGCGAGCGGAACCTCCATGACCTGTTCGATCGCGCGCGGCGCAGCGCGCCCTGCGTCCTCTTCTTCGATGAGGTCGACGCCCTTGGCGCGAGCCGCGCCGACATGCGCCGCAGCGGCGGCCGCCAGCTCATCAACCAGTTCCTCGCCGAGCTGGACGGCGTCGAGCGCTCCAACAACGGTGTTCTGATCCTGGCGGCGACGAATGCCCCCTGGCACCTCGACGCCGCCTTTCGCCGGCCCGGTCGATTCGATCGCGTCCTGTTCGTCCCGCCCCCCGACGCCGAGGCGCGGGCAGCGATCCTGCGGATCCTGTGTCGCGGCAAGCCCCTCAGCGACATCGATTTCGACCATCTCGCCAGGAAGTCCGATGGCTTCTCGGGCGCCGACCTGAAGGCGCTCGTCGATCTGGCCGTCGAGGCCAAGCTGCGTCAGGCCATCAAGGAGGGGACGTTGCGGCCGCTCACCACGCAGGATCTCCTGTCGGCGGTTGTGGCGGTGCGGCCATCCACCAGGGAGTGGTTCTCGACGGCCCGCAACTACGCGATCTACTCGAATGAGGGTGGCGTCTACGACGACATCCTCAAATACCTGAAGCGCTGATGACCGCGAATCTCCAACGCGCTCTCCTCTTACTCGAGCAGTCCCGCCACGAGTTGGCCGAGCGCGAGCTGCGGCTGGCGCTCGCGGCCGAGCCGGACAATGCGATGGCCCATGCCGTGCTCGGCCTGTGTCTGTCAGAGGCTGAGCGCCATGACGAGGCGATCCGGGAGGCTGGAGAAGCGATCCGTCTGGCGCCCGACCAGCCCTTCTCGCACTACGCCCTGGCGCGGATCCTCCAGGCGCGCGATCGGCTCGACCCGGCCGCCGTCGCGATCGACGAGGCGATCCGGCTCGATCCGGAGGACCCCGACCGCTTCGCCGTCCTGGCGAGTATCCGCTTCGACCAGCGCCGCTGGCGCCAGGGTCTCGAGGCGGCGGATGCGGGACTGCGGCTCGATCCCGAGCACGTCGACTGCACCAATCTTCGGGCAATGGCCCTGGTCCAGCTTGGTCAGCGCGAGGAGGCGGCCGCCACGATCGGGGGCGCGCTGGCCAGGGACCCCGACAACGCTATCACCCACGCCAACCAGGGCTGGAGCCTCCTCCATGGCGGGCAGCACGCGCGTGCCCTCGAGCACTTTCGCGAGGCGCTGCGGTTGGACCCGGAGCTCGAATGGGCCCGCCAGGGGCTGGTCGAGGCGCTCAAGGCGCGCTCGGCGGTCTACGGCCTCCTGCTCCGCTACTTCCTCTGGATGTCGCGGCTCGACCGGCGGGCTCAGTGGGCGGTGCTGATCGTTGGCTACGTTGGCTACCAGGTCTTGCGCGGGCTCCTCCGCGCCAATCCGGCGCTCGGCCCGGTCATCTGGCCGCTGATCATCGCGTACGGCGTGTTCGCCGTCTCGACGTGGATCGCGGACCCGTTGTTCACGCTGCTTTTGCGGCTGGACCGATTCGGCCGTCTCGTCGTCTCCCGTGACGAGGTCGTGGCCTCGAACTGGGTGGGCGGGTCGCTTGCCCTGGCGCTGGTGGCGGTCGGCGGCTGGCTGCTGAGTGGGAGCTCGACCCTCCTGCTGGCGGCGCTCCTTTTCGGGGCCCTCGTCCTCCCCCTCGCGGGGACGTTTCAGTTGGAGCCTGGCCGACCGCGCCGGCTGATGATCAAGTACACCGCGGTCGTCGCGGCGCTTGGGCTGATCGGCCTGGGCTTGCAGCTCCTGGGCGTCCTGAGCAGCGGTTCCGGCCTGTCGACGCGCGCCACTTCCGGTGGCTCAGCACTGGTGACGCTCTCCACGCTGGGGTCCTTCCTGAGCACCTGGGTGGCCCAGGTGTCGGCCATGCGAGGCAAGCACTGATGAACCCGGGAGGTATTCCTATGCCTGAACGAGCGCTCCGCGGCCGAAGATTCGGCGCTGTCGCGGTCACACTGGCAGTGACGCTCGGCGTCGTCACCACGATGGTGGCGACGCCCAGCTCGACCACCCCGCCTATCGCGGCGCAGCCCGTCACGGGCTGCCCGCCGACCCGCGCGGACGCCCTGGGGCCGTTCTACGTGGCCGGTGCGCCGCTACGCGCGAGCGTCGGCAGTGGCTACGTCCTGACCGGCGTCGTGCGCGCTGCCGGATCCTGCCAACCGATCACCGAGGCCCAGATCGAGCTCTGGCTCGCCAACGACAGCGCCGTCTACGACGACGACCACCGAGCAACGATGCTGGCCGGCCCCGAGGGCGAGTACCGGTTCGAGAGCAACCCGCCCCCGCCCTACACCGGCCGGCCGCCCCACATCCACCTGCGCGTCTCGGCCCCCGGCTTCCGCCCCCTCGTCACCCAGCACTACCCCCAATCCGACCAGACCGAAGCCACCTTCGACGTCGTCCTCTCGCCGGCGTGAGGATGTCGCGACGTCGACGCTGCGAGCAAGACGATCGTCGACGATCGCGGTAGAAACGTTGCCACTCTGGATGGCCATCGATCGGGGCACTACCATCTGCTGCATCGCCGATGACCGAAGAATCGCCAGATGGGCCATACCGTGTCTTCTACCGCATCGTCGAGGCTGACCCGCCGAGACTTTGGGACTTCATGTCGCAACGGGCGAAGGGGCACACGCCTCCACGGACCGATCCCGAGACGGTGCGGCTCTGGACCGGACTATCCATGTGGGCGACTGAGGCGCAGGCACGGCGCAACGCACGGCGGTTCCCTGCGCTCGGCGGGTACATCGCCGTGCTCCGCGTCCCCGAGGATGCGCCAATCCGAGTGGATCGAACGCGCGGTCCCGGCCACCACACCCTGTGGGGTAGGCCGTCCACGTTTCTGAACTGCGTGGTGTCAGTCGTGCCGGTATGAGCGGTATACTCATGGCATGTACTGGGAGCTTCGCACTGTCCCGCACGCGGACCTGGTGGGTGAGTCCGAAGATCTGGATGCCTTGCTCCGTCTCGCCCGCGGCTGCCTCGACGCCGGCTTTCCGCTCGATGACCTGTATATCTGTGCCGAGTGGGATGAGCATGAGGCCCGCGATGATGCGGATCTCCCAGCGATCATCTCGGGCGCCGAGTTAGTCGTTCGCGCCCAGGCTGCCGATACCAGCCGGCAGACAGCCCCCACCTAGCCGTGTTCTCCGGACTCCGATCGCTCAGCGGGCGAGGTAGCCGCCGTCGACGACGATGGTCGTGCCGGTGACGTAGGCAGCGTCGTCGGAGGCGAGGAAGACGGCCGCGCCGACCAGGTCGTCGGGCTGGCCGAAGCGGCCGAGCGGGATCCGTTCGATCGCCCAGCGGCGGAAGTCGGCGTCCCCTTCCAGCCGCTCGCGGGTCAGGTTGGTGACGGTCAGGCCGGGCGCGAGGGCGTTGACCCGGATGCCATGCGGGGCCAGGTCGACCGCCATCGCCCGAGTCAGCATCCGCGAGCCGCCCTTCGAGGCCAGGTAGTGGGCCCGGTTCGGGGTGGCCGCGCCCTCGCCGAGCTGCGACGAGGTGTTGATGATGCTCCCACCGCCGCTCGCGGCCATGTGACGGCCGACGACCTGGCCGCAGAGGTACTG
>JACCZL010000335.1 GCA_013695975.1 Chloroflexota bacterium | reverse complement strand
GGGCAGTCAGGCGCTCCATCTTTGGCATGCTTCTCTCCTTGGGATGCTGGCACTATCGCGTCAACAGCAGCTCGTCGTCCACCAGCTCCTGGTGTCGGGCTTGCTGGAATCGACGCACCAGCACGTCGACGGTTATACCGCGGCGCTCCTCGCCGCTCAGATCGAGGGCAATCTCGCCCTGGTGCAGCATCAGTGTGCGGCTCCCCACCCTCAGCGCCTGCTGCATGTTGTGGGTCACCATCAGGGTCGTGAGCCCCTGCTCGGCCTGGAGTCGAATCGTGAGCGCCTCGATCTCGGCCGCGGCGGCCGGATCGAGCGCAGCGGTGTGCTCGTCGAGCAGGAGCACACGCGGCTGAGCGAGGGTCGCCATGAGCAGGGTCAGCGCCTGGCGCTGCCCACCAGAGAGCAGGCCAACCGGCGCCGCCAGCCGTTGCTCCAGGCCCATGCCGAGTGGCTCGAGCGCCGCCCGAAACAGCCGCCGCCGATCCTCGCCGACACCTCGTGCGAAGCCGCGCCGCTGGCCACGTCGAAGCGCCACCGCCAGGTTCTCTTCAACCCGCATCGTCGCCGCGGTCCCGTCGAGTGGATTCTGGAAGACCCGTCCAACCAGCGCCGCCCGCCGGTGCTCCGGCTCGCGCGTGACGTCGCGCCCGGCGATCGACACGCGGCCAGCGTCGGGGAGACGGACACCGGCTACCACATTGAGGAGGGTGCTCTTGCCGGCCCCGTTCGAGCCGACGACCGTGACCAGCTCCCCTTCGTCGAGCCGCAGGTCGATCTCGCGCAAGGCGCGGACGGCATTGACGGTGCCGGGATTGAAGGTGACGCTGATCCCGCGAAGCTCGATCACGCCCGTGCCGTTCCCATCGCCAGGCCCCGCACCCCCAGCGCGCCGCGAAGCCGGGGCGCCGAGAGCGCCACGATCACGATCACCGACGTCACCAGCCGCATGTCGGTCGGCCCGAGCCCGATGTACAGGGCGGTCGCGATGACCAGCCGATAGGCGACCGAGCCAAGGATCACGGCCACGATCGCCATCAGCACCCCACGCGGACGGATCAGCGTCTCGCCGATGATCACCGAGGCCAGCCCCGCCACGATCATCCCGAGGCCCATGCCGACGTCGGCAAACGCCTGATACTGGGCCACGAAGGCGCCCGAGAGCGCCGTGATCCCGTTGGCCAGAGCCAGCCCCAGCAGCCGCATCCGGTCGGCATCGATCCCCTGCGCCCGCACCATCCGCTCAGTATCCCCGGTCGCCCGCAGGGCCAGCCCGAGGTCGGTGTGCAGCAGCCAGTTCAGCGCCAGCGCGAGCCCGAGCAGCAGCGCCCCAAACAGCACGACCGCCCGCACGTTCGGCTCGGCGACTAGCGGCCGCAGCGGCGTCAGGATCGTGTCGACGGCAAGCAGCGGGACGTTGGACCGATCCTCCATCACCCGCAAGTTGACCGTCCAGAGCCCAAGCGAGACCAGGATCCCCGCGAGGAGTCCGTTGATGCCGAACCGGCTGTTCAGGAACGCCGTCACGGCGCCCGCCGCTGCGCCGGCTGCCACCGCGACCGGTAGGGTCAGCCAGGGTTCCCAGCCGCGGACGATCAGGATGGCCGCGACCGCCGCGCCGAGGGGAAAGCTCCCATCCACCGTGAGGTCGGGAAAAGTCAGCACGCGAAACGTGATGTAAACACCGAGGGCCATCGCTCCGAACGCAAGCCCCAGCGCGATGGCGCCTACCCAGAGGTTCATCTGCCACCGTCTGTCATAGAGGATCCCCCCGCAGCTCGCGTTTCAAGACCTTGCCGGTCGGGCTCTTCGGGAGCGCTTCGACCAGCTCGACCGCGCGGGGAACCTTGAACTCGGCGATACGCTCGCGGCAGTAGGCGATCAGCCCGTCGGGATCGACGTCGACGCCCGACTGAGCGACGACGAAGGCCTTGACCTGCTCGCCGTAGAGGGCGTCAGGCATGCCGACAACGGCAGCCTCCTTGACAGCGCGATGGGTGAAGAGCACCTCTTCGACCTCGCGGGGGTAGACCTTGAAGCCAGCGACGTTGATCATATCCTTGACTCGATCGACGATGAAGACGTAGCCATCCTCGTCGACCTTCCCGAGATCCCCCGAGTGCAGCCAGCCGCCCCGCAGCGCCTGGGCCGTGTCCTCGGGTCGCCCAAAATAGCCCTGCATCA
>JACCZL010000331.1 GCA_013695975.1 Chloroflexota bacterium | reverse complement strand
CGTCAGCCGGGAGCACCGACAGGGAGACGAGCTGGCGCACCCGCCTCAGCCGACTCTTCTGGTCGTAGGGGCGAAGCATTCGCTCAAGGGTTCTGGCTTCCCAAGTACTGCTGCGCGAATGCTTCGCCCCTACCGCGCTACCGTCGCTTCGCGCGGTCCGAGAGCATCTTGGCGCCGAGCCCTACGGCCATGGCCATCAGGGCCTTGTTGCCGAGCAGGCTCGAGAGGATGTCCGGCTTGTCCTGGTACTCAGCGGCGACGCGCCCGTAGGCCTTCGGGTGATTCTGTTGGGTCCACTGCGAGACCCGAGCTAGATCCTCCGGCGACATTCGGCTGGGGTCAAGGTTTTGCACGCCGGCCCCGCGGCTGATGTCATCCTGACCAAGCCCACGTCGGAAGAGCTCGCCAAGCATGCTCTGGCCTACGCTGGAGCGCTGCTGGGGCGGCAGCGCGCCGTAAGGATCGGTGCCATCAACCCCCGGCTGGGTGTGGCGATAATACTCCTGCGGGTCGACCTGGCGAACCGCGTCGTAGGCCGCCCGCCCGAACTGCTCGCGCGGCGCCGCGCCGACCATCTGGTTCCACTCCTGATAGTCGTCCTGCTGCAAGCGGCCGGGTCCCTGACCCTGAGCCAGTCGATCGAAGATGCCCATGAGAATCTCCTCCTTGTGGTAGTGCCCCTAGCGGGCGAAGGCGACGTCGGTCCGCCTGGTCCGTGGGTCGTAGTTCGCCTCCGCCAGCTTGTCGCCGGATTGATAAAAGGCGATCACCTTGGCCGGTGTGCCGGGGAAGGTCTGCGCCATCCCCTGGGTGAGCGCCGTCAGCAGGCGCTCGATGTCGGCCTTGGTGGCGGTGGGCTGCACCTTGACGCCGAGCGTCTGCTCACCGCGGACGACCGCGTCGGTAATCAGCTCCTGGCGTGGGTCTTGATCGAGCACCCACCGCGCGAAGCTGGCGCCGGCGTCGGTGTCGCCAGTCGCGCTGCCGCGCCCGTAGCTACCCCCATACTGCTGCGGGGTCGAGACGTAGCCGGGGTCGCCGGCGTCGACGCGCGGCGATCCGCACGCCGTGCCCACCAACAGCAGGGCGATCGCGACCAGTGCACTCAGCGTCTTGGGGCGATGCATGCTCGCTCCAACACCAGAGGGTGGGTGGTGATTCATATCAGGCCATCGGAGGCCGCGGCGGCCGCTCGTCGGTCCGCTGGGGCGGCATGCCGGTCGGAGTCACCCCCACGGGAGGCGTCCCCATCGAGCCACTCCCCACCGAGCCGGTCCCGGCCATGGCGGTGGACTCGCTGACGACCGGCTGGTCCGACTTGACCCGTTGGACCCATTGCTCCAGTTGGCGGCCCGCGGCCTCCCGGCCGCCCAGACCAAAGGCCAGCGCGGCCGCCACGGCAACCGCCCCGAGCAGCAGGCCGAAGGCGAGGTTGACGATCTCCTCGGCCAGCCCCATCTGGTTCAGGGCCATCGCCCCGGCCAGGACCATGATCGCGACCCGAGTGAGCAGCGCCAGCAGGCCGGCCTGAGCTACACCGCTCGACGCCACGATCCCCGCCGCCAGGTTCGCCAGGTACAGGCCGATGGCGAAGACGATCAGCCCGAGCACGATCTGGCCGCCCAGGACGATGAACCCGGCCATGAGGTTGGCGAGCGCCTCGAACCCGAGTAGGCGGGCCGCCTCAATGGCGGCGAAGAGCATCACGGCCACCAGCACCAGCGACCCGACAACGTCCGACGGCGGGCGCGTTCCGGCCGTCGCCGCGCGGCCCAGGCCGAGGCGGGCTGGAAGGCTGTTGAAGCCGATACCGGCCAGCAGGCTGCTGACCAGGCCGGCCACCAGCCGCCCCACTACGAAGGAGATAGCCAGCACGACCGCCGCTGCGAAGATATTCGGGATCGCCGCCATGAACGTGTTCAGCATGTTCGTGGCCGGCCCGGTGATCGCGGCGATATCCAGCGCGTTGAGGGCTGAGATCATGACCGGCACCAGGATGAACACGTAAACGACCAGGCCGATCAGCCCGGACAGCGTCTGGCCGCCCATGACCCCCGACAGGCCAACCCGCTCGCCGAGCCGGTCGACGCCGGCCGCGGCGAGGAGGCTGGTGTCGATCTTCCGGATGATCCGAGCGACAAACCAGCCGATGACTCCGATCAGGATGGCCGCGAAGATGTTTGGCAGGTACCCGAAGACCTCGTTGAGCAGGTTCTGGACCGGCGCCAGGATCCCCTCGAGCGCCAGGGTCCCTAGGATCGCCGGCAGTAATAGCAGCCAGACTAGCCAGTAGACGACGTCGCCGAGGGTGTCGGCTAGCGACACCCGGCCGGCCGCGCCCGTCTCCGCGACCGTGGACGCGGCGGCCGAGGTCGC
>JACCZL010000303.1 GCA_013695975.1 Chloroflexota bacterium | reverse complement strand
GGCCCAGCCCGCGGCGCAGCCGACCGCCGCTCCCGCGGCGCAGCCGACGGCGGTCCAGCAAGCCCCCGTGGCGGCGCAGCCGAAGCCGGGCGGCACCCTCACGGTGAGCCAGTCCGTCGACATCAATACCCTCCACCCCTGGATCGGCACGCTCAACGTCTGGAAGGTCATCAAGACCGACGTCTACGACCAGCTCTCGTTCCAGGACCCGGAGACGTTCGAGTTCAAGCCAAAGCTGGCCAGGTCGTTCGAGTGGACCGACAACAACACCAGCTTGCTGGTCACGCTGCCAGGCGGGGTCAGCTTCCACAACGGCGAAAGGCTCACCGCCGAGGACGTGAAGTTTACGCTCGACAGCATCCGCGATCAGCAGGTCGGCTCCTGGCTGCGCGGCTTCCTGGCGCCGATCAAGGACGTCCAGATCGTCGACGAGACACACCTGAAGCTCAAGACGGACACCGTCGAGAACCAGATCATCCCGGCCCTCGCCTACGTCGACATCACCCCGAAGGGCATGGGCACCGACCTGGCCAAGACGAACCCGATCGGGTCGGGGCCGTTCAAATTCGTCGAGTGGGTGCCCAACGACCGGATCGTGATCGAGCGGAATACGAGCTACTGGGATCAGGCCAGGATGCCGAAAATCGACCGGATCGTCTTCAAGCCGGTGACCGAGATGCAGACCCGCATCTCCCAGCTCCTGGCCGGCAACGCAGACATGGTCTACGACTTTGCCCTGCTCGAGGTCCCCCGGCTGCAAGCCGATCGGCGGGTGGTGGTGACGCTCAACCCGCCGGCCGAGCAGTCGTTCGCCGCCTACGTCAACATCCGCAAGCCGCCCTTCAACAAGCTCGAGGCGCGTCAGGCGCTCGGCTGGGCGCTCGATCGCGAGGCATTCTTCAAGAACTTCCAGGCCGGCATCGGCAGCCCGGTCGGCAACAGCCCGTTCACCGACAAGCACTGGGCCTATGAGCCGAAGACGGCGGACGCTTACAAGTACGACCTCGACAAGGTGGGCCAACTGCTCGAGCAGGCCGGCTTCCCGAAGGGCCAGGGACTCGACTTCAGCTTCCTGGTCCCGATCGGCTATCCGGAGTTCAAGCAAATCTCGACGATCCTGCAGGCGGCGTTCGCGTCGGTGGGCTACCAGCCGGCCATCGAGGAGGTCGAGATCGCCCAGTGGTCGGCGCGGCTGAACCAGACTCGCGACTTCTCTGTGGCGGTCGACTACCCCGGACGCGGGACGGCCGATCCGGCCCTCACCTACAGCGCCGGCCTGCTCTACCCGCCGACGGCCGCGAACGTCGGTGGACTGACCCCGGAGTCGATTCCCGGCTACGTCGACGCGATCCGCGAGGGCGCGACGACGGCCGATCGCGAGAAGCGTAAGGCGGCCTACTCGAAGGTGCAGACGCTCTGGGTCGAGAACCTGCCCGGGCCAATCTACGGCCATCGCTCGGCGGCGCACGCGAGCCTGCCCTCGGTCAAGGGCTTCGTCCCGCACGCGGCCTTCCAGCAGAGCTGGACCGCGGTCTCGGTCGAGAGGTGAGGCTGCGAGCAGACAGCTGACAGCTCACCTGCCATGACCCGTTATCTGGCCCTGCGGCTGCTGAGTGTCGTCCCGACGCTGTTCGGCATCTCAGTCCTCGTCTTCGGGATCACCTACCTCATCCCGGGCGATCCGGCCCTGATCATGGCCGGCAGCGAGGCGACGCCCGAGGCGGTGGCTGGGCTGCGCAGGCAGTGGGGATTGGACGAGCCAGCCTACGTGCGCTACGCCGCCTGGCTGGGAAATCTCACTCGCGGGAATTTCGGCGACTCCTACTTCAGCCGCCAGACGGTCCTCCAACTGGTCGGCAACGCGCTGCCGATCACGTTGGAGCTGGCTATCCTCTCGCTGCTGGTGGCCATCGTGATCGCCGTACCGACCGGGATCGTCTCGGCCGTGAAGGCGGGGTCGTGGTTCGACGTCGGGGCGGCCGCGCTCGGGTTCGTGGGGCTGTCGATCCCGGGCTTCTGGCTCGGGATCATGCTGATCTACGTCTTCGCGGTGTACTTGCAGTTGCTTCCGGCCGGCGGCTTCACCCCGCTCTCCGCCGGCCTGATCCCGAACCTCCAGAGCATGCTGCTGCCGTCGATCGCGCTCGGCACCTTTGCCTCAACGCAGTTGATGCGTTACCTGCGGGCCAGCCTGCTCGACGTGCTCCACGCCGACCACATTCGGACTGCCCGCGCGAAGGGGCTTGGCGAGCAGGCCGTGTTGATCCGCCATGCGCTGCGGAACGCGCTGATCCCGTTCATGACGGTGCTTGGCGTCCAGATGGGCTATCTGCTCGGCGGGACCGTCATCACCGAGTCGGTCTTTGCCCTGCCGGGGATCGGTCGGTTGGTCCTGACGGCGATCCTCAATCGCGACTACCAGGTCGCGACCGGTATCATCCTGCTGATCGCCACCGCCTTCGTGTTGATCAACCTGTTGGTCGATCTGCTTTACCCGGTGCTGGACCCGCGGGTGCGCCTGGGCGGGTCCACGAGCTGGCAATGAGCCCGTCGGAGGCGAGGGCCGGGGCGGGGGCTGAGCTGGTGGTCGCGCCGACCGCGCAGGCACTGGGACCGCGTCCGGCGACCGCTCGGGCTGGGCGACAACTCGGACGCTCGCTCCGCCGACGGTGGACGCTCGTCCTGGGACTGTGCGTCGCGGTCGGCTTCTGCCTGCTGGCCATCGCCGCGCCGCTGATCTCGCCGTACTCGCCGGACGTCCAGAACATGTCGCTGGCGCTGCGCCCGCCCTCGGCGGCGCACCCCTTCGGCACAGACGAGTTTGGCCGCGACAGCCTGAGCCGGATCCTCCACGGCGCGCGCCTGACACTGCTGGCCAGCAGCCTGGCGGTCTTGCTGGCGGCGATCGTCGGCTGCTCGGTCGGCCTGACCGCCGGCTACTTCGGCGGGATCCTCGACACGGTCGTCGGCCGGCTGGTCGACATCCTGTTCGCCTTCCCGGTGATCCTGCTGGGGATCGCCATCGTCGCCGTCCTCGGGCCCGGCGAGTCGAGTGTCGTAATCGCGATCGCGATCGCCTCGCTGCCGAGCTTCGCCCGTGTTTCACGGGCGGCGATCATCCCGGAGAAGGAGCGCGAGTACGTGGTGGCCGCGCACGTGATGGGCGCGTCGACCCCGTACATCATCCTGCGGACGCTGCTGCCGAACCTGATCGGGCCGCTGATGGTGCTGATCTCGCTCGGCTTCGCCTACGCCGTCCTGTACGAAGCGTCGCTCAGCTTCCTGGGCCTGGGCGCCCGGCCGCCGACGCCGGAGTGGGGCCTAATGCTCTCGACCGGGCGCGACTTCCTGTTCCAGTCGCCCTGGTACGCATTCTTCCCGGGCGCCTCGATCTTCCTGCTGGTCTTCTCGCTGAACCTGATCGGCGACGGCCTGCGCGACGTGGTCGACCCCTATCACCGAGCTCGCTGAGAAGCGCGGCCTACGCAACTGGTCATGCGGCGCGGGTCTCAGGCGACGGATGCAGGGAAAGTCACGCTGCAACCGTGCACGGAGGCCCAGTGTAGCCTCGATCGCCGCGTGCGACACGTGGCAGCGGTGGACGGCTATCATCACGCCGAGGGAGAGGACGACGGATGGATTTCGGGGTCTTTCTTCCGGTGTCGGGGCGCGCGACCGGACGCGACACGCTCACCGACGCGGCTCGGCGGGCCGAGGGGTGGGGATTCGGGACGGTCTGGGCGGCCGAGCGGATCGTGATCCCCTGGCAGATCGAGACGGCCTACCCCTATGCCGAGGGGTCGGCCTTCATCGTCCCGCCGGATCGGCCGTTCCTGGAGTCCCTGACCTGCCTGGCCTTCCTGGCCGGCTGTACCGAGACGATCAAGCTCGGTGTCAGCACCCTGGTGCTGCCTTACCGGCATCCCCTCCAGTGGGCCAAGGTGGCGACGAGCATCGACACGCTATCGGAGGGGCGGCTCGTCCTGGGTGTGGGGGTCGGCTGGATGGTCGAGGAGTTCGGGGCCCTGGGGGCGCACTTCGCGGAGCGAGGCGCCGTCTCCGACGAGCAGCTCGAGATCCTCCAGCGGCTGCTGAACGACGAGCGGTGCAGCTATGAGGGCCGCTTTTACCAGTTCCGTGACCTGGCCTTCTACCCGAAGGCGTATCGCCAGACGGGCATCCCGGTCTGGGTGGGAGGCGAGGGGCGGGCGGCCCAGCGGCGCACCGCCCGCTACGGCGACGCCTGGTTTCCCTACTTCGTGCGGATCACGCCGAGGGAGCTCGCCGCCCGTTTCGACAACGTCCGTGCGATGGCGGCCGAGCACGGCCGCGAAGCCGACCAGATCAGTCTGGCCTGCTGCCTCCCGATCGTCGTCACCGACGGGCCGGTCCCACAAGACGACGACCGCCTGCGGGGCAGCGCAGAGCAGCTCGTCGAGGCCGTGCGACGCTTCGCGGCCGTCGGAGTCGAGCACCTGGCGCTCCAGTTCATGGTGCCTCGCTACCCCGAGCGCCTCGAGCAGATCGAGCGCTTCGCCACGGAGGTCCTGCCCCACCTGCGCTGAGGGTGCGAGTCGTCGATCGCCTATGGCTGGCGCGGCGGCGGCTGGCCCTCTACCGTGAGGTCGGTCCAGAATGTCCCGAATGGACCGCGGGGGCCCTGCAACTGATAGGTCAGGCGGTAGCGACCCGGAGTGGTCGGAGCAGGCAGCTCTATCCAGAGCGAGTTCGTCGTCCCCGGGACCCAGGCCTGGATGGGGATGACCTCGGGGCCGAAAGTGCCCTCGATGCGGACGGCCCGGTAGCCGTTCCAATCCGTCCGCCCGCAATTGGCAAACCGCCACTCGACACGGAACCGCTCATCCGGTTGTAGTGACCGGTTGGGTGTCTTGGTCGCGCCTTCGAAGCGGGAGCAGTCTGCTGCCCCAGAGGCGGACTGGGTGGTCGGCAGGGGAGGCGGGGACGAGCACGCCATGGTCGCGGCGACGAGGACGATCACGACGCACCAGGTCAGGCGGCCGGGCCGCGTGCCGCGCGCGCCCGGGCCGGCGGCGCGATGCTCCTCATGACGTGTTGCAGCACCACCCCTCGCCTTTGGCATGCTGAGCGCAGCAACGAATCTCATGCTTCGCACCGGTACGGTGTGGAGCAGCATGAGAGCCTTGGCTGCGCTCGGCATACCAGACGAGATGTGCAACAACGCTTGCCAGGAAGCGTCTAGTTCGGGACGATCGCGGCTCGGGTGATGTGGCCCTCGACCTGCTGGGTGAAGGCGTCATTGATCTGGTCGAGCGGGAACTTGTGCGAGAGGATCTTGTGGTACGGATACTTCGTCCTCGTCCGCACCATCAGGTCGAGCGCCCCCTTGAGGTGCTCGGCCTCATAGTGGGCCACGCCCTGGATGCGGCGGTTGCCGAAGATGATCCACGACGGGTCGAACTTGGCCTCCCAGCCGACGTTGATGTTGCCGATTTCGAGATAGGTTCCCTCTGGCGCGGTCATCCGCAGACCCTCGTCGACGACGTTGGGATTGCCGACCAGCTCCATCACGATCTCGCCGCCCCAATTGTCGGCCAGGGCCTTGACCCGCTCGATCCGCGCCGCGGGGGTCGAGTACTCGCGCAGGTCGACGAACTCGTCGGCCCCGAACTGGCTGGCCAGCTCGAGCCGCTCGTCGACCCCGTCGATCACGATCACCTTGGCCGCGCCCATCTCCTTGGCGACGGCGCAGGCGTAGACGCCAAGTCCGCCGGCGCCCTGGATCACGACGGTGTCGCCGGCCCGCAGCTCGCCGATCTCCAGGCCGGCGTAGACCTGGGTGAAGGCGCAGTTGACCCCGGCGGCCATCTCGTCGGTGATCTCGTCGGGGAGCTTGAAGATGGCGTGGTTTGGCCGCAAATAGAAGTACTGGCCGTAGCCACCCTGGAAGTGGGGCCACTGCTCACACGAGACCAGGAAGTTTGCCTGGCGGATGGGGCAGGACATGAAGTTGCGCTTCAGGCATGCCTTGCACCGCCCACAGGGGTTGAAGTAGCGGTACACCACTCGGTCGCCCTCACGGAGCGACTGACCCGTCGAGTCGGTGGTCACCCCGGCCCCGAGCTTGTGGATCGTGCCCATGTGCTCGTGGCCGGTGTTGAGCGGGAGCGGCCGACCCATCTTCTCGTAGTCCTGCTCGCCCTTCCAGTAATGCAGGTCGGAGCCACAGACGTTGGCCAGGGCGACCTTGATGACCGCCGCCCCCGGCTCAGGATCCGGGACCGGATACTCGCGGATCTCGAACGGCTTCCCGTACCCCAACCAGATCGCCGCCTTGCCAGTCTCTGCCATGATGGGGCGCCTCCTTATCGTCGATGAGCGTGGTCGTCGCTGCCGATGGCTGACGCAGGATGATGATAGACCCCGAAGACTCGCCAGTCCAGGACGGCAACGAGACAGGCCCTCGCGGCGCCTGCGCTCGGTGGAACGCGACGTGCAACGCCGAGAGCCCAGCGACTATCGCGGGGCGGGTACGCCGACGGCGCCAGGTCCGGGTCGGCCAGGCTTCGGAGCGCGGGGCACAGAGGGGGAGCGCATGAGCAGGATGGGCAAGCTGTTGACCGGGCTGGGCGGGCTCTTTGGTCTGCTGGCAAGCCTGGTGACGATCGTTCAGTTTTCGGAAGGTCGCTGGTCGCTCGCGGCGCCGACGCCGACCGTCGCGGCGACCGCGGCAATCGCCGCTCAGCCGCCCGCCGCACCTACCCTCCAGCCTACGGTCGCGCCCGCTATCGTGACGCCAACCAGCCCGCCGCCGACGACGGCGGCCCCAACC
>JACCZL010000298.1 GCA_013695975.1 Chloroflexota bacterium | reverse complement strand
GCTCCGTGCGGAGCTGGCTCACGATCTGTTCCCACCGCTCGATGCTCGTGCGACGGAGATAGTCGAAGTCAGCGACACGCGCGCCTCGCTTGATCGTCATGCGCAGCACGACGCCACCCTCGTCCGCCACGAACGCCCTGGCGTGATCGAGCCCACTCGGCCCTGCCGCCGTGTAGATGCCGCTCCCAAAGGTACCACGGCCGATGAACAGGTCGCCAGAGCGGAACTGCTCGGCATACTGCGCGTCGGACAAGCCTCGGAACACCTCCAGCTCACCCATGGCAACGTGGCGGTCGAGTTCCCGTACCGAGACAACGTGCGGCTTTCCGTCGAACCCCTGCTCCTCGATCACTGCCTTGGTGGAAGAGTGCCGCGAAGTGCCCGCTGCAAGGCCAGCAGGGAGGGCTTTGTCGAGGCACGATCCATCCAGTCGCATGCCGTCTACACCAAGGAATACATGCGCACATCCGTGCGCCAAAGTGGCAACTTCGAGGGAGCGTGCCGACGATACCTGCATTCAAGCCAATGCTGTGGCCAGGCTCAATGCGCACAGCGACCCCAGAAAGCTAGCGCCCGGCCTCCAGGACGAGCACCCGTAGGCCGAGTCACTGGGGCAGTTGGGCGATGCTGAGCGGGGCGGAGTGCCAACGCTCGACGAACTCCAGTATGGGTAGGAGCACTTAACGTGAGCCATCATGCACGGCATTCGGAGCGTCGCGAGCGTCGGGAGACTCCGTCACGGCACCCTGACAGCAGCCCGCACCGCGAACTACCACGCCGCTCTTGGCGATCGGCCCGCGTTGGGATTCAACCCGATGGCGCATACCGCACCCGTACACGCCCGGATCGCTGGCAAGCGGGGGTCGCCGGCCCACGCCACGACCACGCGGCCATCAACCAGTTCGAAGACGCCGAGGTCACCCTCCGCAGGTTGCTCATCGAGGTTGACGGTGAGGCTGTTCCCGGCCCAGAGATCGGGAGCAAGGTCATTGCCGAGCACCCGCCCGAGCGCCTCCGGGTGGCCATCGTTCTGCTCGGGCGGGATCGGGATGAAGCGGCCGATCGTCTGCATGGCAGCAACGGGCTCGGCCAACTCGTCCTCCAGGAACTCATGGAGCTTCTGGCCGACAAACCGTAGCGAGGGGGCGTCCCAGCGCTCACCGGCATCCGGGGCCTCGGCGCGCGCGACGATCTCGTCAAGCTTCTCGCACAACTCAACGATCCGCTGCCTCTGAACCGTCGGGCGGCCGAACAACGGACGGTGAACGGAGGTGTACTTCAGCGCCACGGAGCGGAGCTCCCGAAACTGCTGCCGTGGATCCCCCAAGAGCGTGTCCATAACCGCCTCCCATCGAAGGATGTCTTCCTTGCTCATTCCTATGAACGTCGGGGAGCGCCCGATCCGGCAGGCGGCGCGACGAGCCACCACGCCGCCAGGGAGATCCTCCATAGGCCGTCGAAGGATTAGGTGAGGCTCAGCGCGTCGGCTTCGTGTGGCTCGAGCAGCAATACCCGCTGCGAGCGCTCCTCCATGAATAAGACGAAGCGCGACAGGATGTCCCGCCCGAGCAGGGATGGGATGCGGCGAAGCGTCCGCTGTCGCCGCGGGGTTTGAGGGGTCAAGATGCGCAACGTGACGGCGAAGCTCCTCGCATCCAGCGTCAGTGTGGCCGGCACCGATACGGTGAGCGTGGTTCCGCCGACGCCGGCACTTGGTGGCCCTGAGGGAAGTTGGGCGAGCGGGATCTCCAAGCGGCCCGCGTCAGCCGGCGCAAGTACGGTGGAGTCGGCGCCGGTGTCCACGAGCAGCGGGATGTCTCCGGCAAGGCCGAGGGATGGGAAGTCGAAATGGGCATTGACGAAGGGACAACAGTGGGCAGCGCTAGTCGCGAAATAGCCACGAATCTTCGGGCGCGAGCCACGAGGATCCAGAGTTCATCTTCCGCGGAGAGCCATCTCCAGTAGGTTTGACCGGGCAGGATGCCCTTCCGCTTGAGCTGTTCGACGAGCACCTTCGTGTCCTTGGCTGCTCCAACCACCTGCTGGTTATAGATGGCTACCCAATGCTGCGAATACTGTCGGAGTAGCTCCTCGCGGTGCTCCTCAAGGTACTGCCCGTCCTGCGTGAAGCGATCGAGCTCCTGTTGGACTTCCATCCTCTCACCTCCTCGCTTGCTGGGCCTATTATCACAGGGTGAGCGGCTGACCCGTGCCTACCAGGCGACGGATTGGCCGTCGCGGCGGGGGTCGGCGCCGCCGACGAGGACGCCGGTGGCGGGATTGAGGGCGACGGCGTGGCCGCCGCCAACGCGCCAGGTCCAGGGGGCGAGGAGGCGGATCTCGTGGCCGCGCGCGGCGAGGTCGGCGCGGGTTTCGGGCGGGATGCGCGACTCGACATCGACGAGGGTGCGCTCGAAGGCACGGACGCGCGGGGCCTCGATCGCGGCCTGGACGTGCATGCCGAAGTCAAGCGAGTTCAGGAGCATCTGGAGGGTCGTCTGGAGGATGCCGAAGCTGCCGGGCGTCCCGATGCCGAGGACGGGGCGGCCATCGCGGGTGACGATGCAGGGCGACATCGCGCTCTCGCGCTTGGCGTGAGGGCGCAGGTAGTTCGGGCTCTCAGGGTCGAGGTCGGTCCAGTAAAGGAAGTTGTTCATCGGGATGCCGGTGTCGCCGGCGACGAAGCCGTTGCCGAAGGGGGCGCCGTTGCTCTGGGTGACGGCGACGACGTTGCCCAGGCGGTCGGCGACCTCGAAGTGGGTGGTGTGGTCGCGGGCGTAACGGCTTGGGTCGCCCGGTGGGACCTCGTCCCGCTTGTGGGCCATGTAGCGCTCGCCCTCGCTGGGCGCGGCACGGCCACGGTCGATCAGGCGGCGCCGGTCAGCCGCGTAGGCGTCGCTCAGCAGGGCGACGAGCGTCGGGCGAGCCTCGCGAGCGTGGCAGGTGCGGTCGGCGCTGGCGAGCTTGATCGTCTCGAGCAGCAGGTGCAGGTACTCGGCCGAATTGTGGCCGAGGGCGGGCAGGTCGAATGGTTCGAGGATCTTCAGCGATTCGAGGTACTGGAAGCCGGTCGACGGGGGTGGCGAGGCGTGGACGCGGTGGCCGCGATAGTCGACGGCCAGCGGCTCGACCCAGCGGGGCTCGAACTGGGCGAGATCCTCCTCGGTCAGCCAGCCGCCGGCCGACTGGACCGCCCGGGCGATCCGAGTGCCGATCTCGCCACGGTAGAAGGTGGGCGCGCCACCCTCGACCAACTCGCGGTAGGTCCTGGCAAGCGCCGTCTGGGGCACGGCCTCGCCGGCGACGGGAGGTCGGCCGGTCGGCAGGTAGGTCGCGGCCGAGCTGGCGTGGACCGATAGGCGGGACGCGTTCTCGGCGAGTATCTGGGCCGCGAACGGCGTAATCGGCCAGCCGCGCTCGGCTAGCTCGATCGCCGGGCGAAAGACCGCCGCGCGGTCCATCGTCCCGAACCGCTCGAGCGCCGCCAGCCAACCGCCCAGCGTACCCGGGACCGTCGAGCTTCGGATGTCGCTAGCGATGTCCTCGCAGTCCGAGAAGACGCTCGGGTCGGCGGCGGCAGGTGTGAGCCCGATGTAGTCGAGCCCCCAGATCTTGCCCGACGCGCCCTCATGGATCAGCATGAAGCCGCCACCACCGCCCAGCCCTGACATGAACGGCTCGACGACGCTGAGGGCCGCCCCGACGGCGACTGCCGCGTCGACGGCGTTGCCGCCCTCGATCAGGATGCGCAGCCCGGCCGTCGCCGCCAACCCATGCGCCGCGCTGACCACCCCGTTCATCCCGATCGCCGGCGCGCGATAGGCCCCATCGTGCGGCCCGTCCAGCGCGCTCGGAATCGTCGCGGTCTCCATCGTCGTCGCCATCGGTCACTCCTCCGCCGCGTCGTCGCTCCCCCCACCGTAGGCGGTGAGACTGCTCGACCGCAAGCGCACGTTAGCTGAGCGCGTGGGGGGAAACCAAGCGTGGCTGATCGGCGCGGACCTACTCCGACAGCAGCCGAAACGCCGGGCAGTGCCGCGGGCGCACCGCCCGGAAGTGGCGTTGGTCAAGTGTGATCACGGTGTCGGTCCCGAGTCGCTCGGCCAGGGCGACTACCGATGCATCCGTCCCTCCTAGCGGGAAGTCCGCGTACTGCTCGACGAGGTCGGCAATCCGCATCCAGTCGTGCGGAATCGGCGCCTCGATGTCGAATGTGCTGACCCCTCGAAAGAACGCGGCTTCCGCGCGAGGACCCAGGCACTTGCCAACCAGGTACGCCGCTTCGGCGACCACCAGGGACGGGACAACCAAGTGGAGGTCTGCGCGCTGCAATACCGCTAGCGAGCGGTCATGGCCACGATCCGAACGATCAGCGGCAGCGTAGAGGGGCCCTGCATCAACGATCGCGATGGCGTTCGATATCAGCGGCCCACTCCTCGGCCAAAACCTCCTCCATGCGCTCGGCGGTGTCCGTGTAGCCACTCTTCCCGAGGTTCGCGAACGGAACCGGCCTGTGCGCGTCGCCATCCAGACCGAAATGGGCCCGTAATGCTCGCCGCGCGGCCTCGGACACAGACAGCCGATGCCGCTTTGCTTCCCGATCGAGGATCATCGCCAGGTCATCCGGCAACATGATCGTGGTGCGCTTCATACGTGCATCCTAGCATAGGGCTAGCGGGCGAGTGCGGCTCACCGGCGTAGCCGCGCACGCGCTGGCGGTACGTCGCTCTCTGCTCAGGGATTCGTGACGACCGTAGTCGCCGCCAACCGTAGGGAGTGGGGCCGCTCGCCCGCGAAGTCGGCGTGGCGACCGAACCGTTCGTAGCGCGGTCGGGGGGCGTACCGCCTTCCTGCCGCGTCGGTTTCGGCGCCGGGCAGCCGTGGCGCAAGGCGCGGTCGCCGTCCTCGTGGGTGAAGCGGGCGCGCGGGACCATCGCCAGGCCCTTGGCGCAGCGCGGGCGACCCGGCTCGTCGCGCTCGGGCGGTGGCTGGCCACGCCGGTTGCGCGGGATGGCGGCGATCCCGCCGCCCGGGGCGCAGGTCTGGTCGACGTGCCAGGCGTCGAAGGCAGCATCGGCCGCCACGTGGGTGGGCGGCGTCCCCAGGGTGGTAACGGCCGGCTGGTGCAGCGGGTGGTCGTAGGTCACGTCCGCCTGGTTGAACGGCTGGGTCGACTCGGCCAGCACCACGTCGCCGTCGCGCGAGTCGGTCGCGCTGACCAGCCCGGTCCGGTAGCCCCAGAGGTACTCCTTGCGGACGGTCGGGGAGCCATCCGGACGCTCCTGATTGGTGCTGCGCTTGACCCCCAACCGACACGCCGGGTCGCCGCGCGGATCCCGCTCCGGCACCTGCTGCCAATCCAGGGCGATCGGCGCGCCGACTCTGTGGGCCTCCGCGTTGAACAGGAAGAGTCTGTATCCGCTTCCTCGGCCCGGCGGGATCGCCGTGAGGGGAGCGCTCCCCGCCCCGGTGCGCCCTCCCGAGCCGGCCGGTAAGCCGCTCGGCGCAGACGCGCCGTCCGGACGTTCCCGGCCGACCTACGCCGCGCCGGCCAGCACCCGCCGTGGGTTCTCGACAAGGATCGTCCGGACCTGCTCGTCGCTAAGGCCGGCCTCCTTGAGCATCGGCGCGAAGGTGGTCGACACGAAGGCGAAGCCGTTGCCGCCGTAGGCGACCAGGTGGCTCTGGAAGCAGTTGTCCTGAGAGAGGAGGATCCGCTCCAGGTAGCCGCGCCCGATCAGGTCGAGTGTCAGGCGGACCTGCTGCTCGGTCTCATAGGGGCGCAGGCCACGGATCGTGTCGAACTGGACGTACGCCCCCCGTCGGGCGATCGCCTCGTGGTAGTCTAGATAAGGCCAGGTCGCGGCATGGCCGACCACGACTCGGCGCAGGTCCGCTCCCTCCTCTTCGAGGATGTCGAGCTGCTGGAGGCCGACCGGGCTCTCCAGCGCGTGGGTCGTGATCGCCAGCCCGGTCCTCAGGTGGGCGCGGGCGGCTGCCCGGAACACTCGCTCTTCGGCCGGCGAGACGAAGGATAGGTCGGCGCCGATCTCGCCGATGATGCCCGGCCGGATGCCCGTCCCACTGACCCCCTCTTCGATGTCACGGACGATGTCGTCCGCCAGATCCCGAGTGCTGCGCTGCCCGATGTACTGGTGATCGTAGTACGGCTCGCGGTACCAGCCCGACCCCATCACCACGTGCAGGTCGGACTCCTCGGAGATGCGCCGCAGGCCGACTGGATTCGGGCTGAGCCCGTGGTTCGACAGCTCGACGATCGTGCCCCCGCCGCACGCCTTGAAGCGGGCCGCCTCCTCGATCATCAGCGGCACGTCGTTGAATCGGTGATCGCGATTGCGACTGATCCGGAAGAGGTCGAGGATGAGGTGCTCGTGGGGCAGGGTCGGCCCCAAATCCCCCGGATCGATCGGCCCTCGAACGGTCATGACTTGCATCGACATCCTCCCGATCAGCCGACTCGGCCGATGACCCGGGTCTCGAGCAACGTTTGGATCGTCTCCTGAAAGGCGGTAAGGGTCTGGTCGACGTCTTCCCGGGTGTGGGCGGCGGAAGTCAAGCCGCCAGTGTACGACATCAGGTCGACGCCTCGGATATTCAGGTTGCGCTGGAACGCCGTGACGACCTGGCCAGGGATCCCTTTCAGGGTTGCGGCGTCGGTCGTGTGGAGATCGGCCCGGCTCTTCGCGCCGGAGCCGGGGTAGGCCTCGAGATAGACGTGGAAGACCGAGGAGTCGCCGTAGGCGTAGCCGGCCGCGCCCTCCCCTTCGAGGATCTCCTCCATGCCGCGGCGGAGCAGGTCGGCCATCCGGTCGGCCTGAGCTCCGGGCGATCCGTCGGCGACCAGGCGCAGACTGGCGATACCCGACGCGGTCGAGAGGGGGTTGGCGTTGAACGTCCCGAGGTGCGAGACCCGGCCGTAGCGGTCGTGCTCGCGGTCGCCGGTATAGTCGAACTGCTTCATGATCTCGGCGCACCCGACGACCGCGCCGCCGGGCAGGCCGCCGGTCACGATCTTCCCCAGCACCGCCAGGTCCGGTGTGACGCCGATCAAGCCCTGGTAGCCGCCAGGGCTGTAGCGGAAGCCGGTGATCACCTCGTCGTAGATGAGCGGCACCTCGTAGCGGGTCGTAAGCTCGCGCAGCCCGCGGTTGAACGCCGCCGTGAGCGGCACTGTCCCCCACGACGCGCCGGAGGGCTCGAGCATCACCGCGGCGATGTCCCGATCTCCACGCAACGTGCGCTCGACCTGGTCCAGGTCGGCCGGAATGACGAGGATCGTGTCGAGGGTCGATTGGGGGATGCCCAGTGACACGGCCTTGTCGAATGGCGGGTAGGCGCCTTTGCCGACGTAGTCGTGCCAGCCGCTGAAGTGACCTTCGAAGCGGAGGACCTTGGTGCGCCCGGTGTAGGCCCGCGCCAGCCGCAGGGCGAGCATCGTGCCCTCGGTGCCCGAGTTGTCGAAGCGGACCCGCTCGGCGCACGGGATCAGCTCATGGATCAGCCCGGCCCACTCGACCATCCGCGGGTGGTCGTTCCCGAAGTGGAGCCCCTTCTCGACGGTCTCCTGGACCGCCTGGATCGCCGCCGGGTGCGAGTGACCCAGGAGCAGGGCGCCGTTGCCCATGCCATAATCGATGTACTCGTTGCCGTCGACGTCCCACTTGCGGGAGCCTCGGGCATGTTCGATGTACATCGGCGCGATCGCGTTGTGGCGGACGTCGTGCCCGACTCCGCCGGCGATCACCCCCTTCGCCTGCCCGTACAGCGCGACCGCCTTCGGCCGCTGCTCCGCGTATGTGTCCGCCCACGAAACCGACATCATGCCCTCCAGTTCCTGGCTCCTGGTTCCTGGTGCAGTCCGGTCCACTAGGAACCGGAAGCCAGGACCCCGTTTAATGTACCATCGCGGCATGCGGGCCTACGTGCTCAAGCGAGTGCTGTCGCTGGTGCCGACGCTGATCGGGGTGACGATCCTGGTCTTCTTGATGGTTCGCTTGATCCCCGGCACGGTCGTCGATCAGATGATCGGGGCCGAGGCCAGGGTCGACGAGTCTACCAGGGCGTCGATGCGGGCGTTCTTCGGCCTCGACCAGCCGCTGCACGTCCAGTACTGGAGCTGGCTCAGCGGACTGCTGCGCGGCGACCTCGGACAGAGCTGGCGGTCCGGGCTGCCGGTGAGCAAGATGATCTTCGACCGCCTGGCCGTGACGGCCGAGCTGGGACTCGCCGCGCTGGCCGTCTCGCTGCTCGTCGGCATTCCCCTCGGCGTCCTCTCGGCGGTCCGCGAAAACACCAGGCTCGATCACGTCGCCCGTATCGTCAGCCTGTTCAGCCTCTCGATCCCGATCTTCTGGCAGGCGGCGATGCTCATCCTGGCCTCCTCGCTCTGGTTCAACTGGGTCCCGCCGGTCGAGTACGCCCCGCCCACGCGAGACCCGCTCGGGAATTTGAAGCAAATGGTCCTACCGGCCATCGTCCTGGGGACGGTCGTCGCGGCCCAGGTGATGCGGATGACCCGCTCGTCGCTGCTCGAAGTGCTCCGCCACGACTACGTGCGGACGGCCCGCGCCAAGGGCCTGGCCGAGCGGCTGATCGTCAGCCGCCACGCCTTCAAGAACGCGCTCGTCCCGATCATCACGGTCATCGGCGTTCAGGTCGGCTACCTGCTCGGCGGCGCGGTCGTTACCGAGGAGGTCTTTACCTTGCCGGGCGTCGGCCGACTCGTCCTCAACGCGGTCTACGAGCGCGACTACCCGCTCGTCCAGGGCACGATCCTCTTCATCGCCGCCCTCTTCATGCTCAGCAACCTGGTGGTGGACCTGCTGTACGCTTACCTCGATCCCAGGATCCGCTATGAGTAGGGCCGATGGCTGAGGCGGCGATTCGGGCGGCACCGCCGATCGCAGTGCCGGCAGCGCGCTCCGAGTGGCGGCGCACGGCCCGCACCCTCGTCCGCAATCGGCTAGTCCTGGCTGGACTGGTGATGGTCCTGGGGCTGATCCTCCTGGCGGCCCTGGCCGACCTGGTCGCGCCCTACGACCCGATCGCCAACAACGTCCGCGCGGCGCTCCAGCCGCCATCGTCGTACTATTTCTTCGGGACCGACCGCTTTGGCCGCGACATTTTCACCCGCGTGGTCTACGGCAGCCGCCTGAGCCTGTTCGTGGCCCTGGTCAGCGTGACGATCTCCGCGGTGGTCGGCGTGGCGTTGGGCCTCGTCAGCGGGTACTACCGCGGCTGGATCGACAACCTGCTCGGCCGGGTGATGGACGTCTTCTTCAGCTTCCCGGCCCTGCTGCTGGCGATCGGGGTGGCCGCGATGCTCGGTCCCGGCCTCAACAACGCCATCATCGCCATCGCCGTCGTCTACTCCCCGCTGTTCGGCCGAGTCGTCCGCGGGCCGGTGCTGGTCGAGCGCGGCAAGGAGTACGTCGAGGCAGCCCGCGTCCTGGGCGCCTCGTCGCCGCGGATCGTCTTGCGGCACGTCTTCCCGAACGTGCTCTCGCCGCTGACGGTCCAGGCGACGATCACGTTCTCCCACGCGATCCTGCTCGAGGCGTATCTCAGCTTCCTCGGCCTCGGCACCCAGCCGCCCTTCCCGTCCTGGGGGACGATGCTCCAGGAAGGCCGCACGTTCCTGGAGACGGCCCCCTGGATGAGCATCTTCCCGGGCCTGGCGATCATCACCGCCGTGCTCGCCTTCAACCTCCTCGGCGACGGCATCCGCGATGTCCTCGACCCCCAGTCCCGGGGGGGTTCCTAATACTTCGCCGCAGTGAGGCGATAGGTCGCCCGATGGTCACCATTGCGTTTCCAGACCGCGAGACGGAGAAGCGAGCGCTTACCTTCCTGCTCGGCCGCTTTTCGGGCCGGATCCTCGGATCCGGGGAGCACCTGGTGCCGGAGGCCGCGTTGGAAGCTCTTGCCGACCAGAATATCCCGTTCACCCTCCAGGGCAAGACCACGTATGAGCAGCAAGTGGCGGCGATGCGAGGTGCTGCTTCCCCCCCGCTTCGATAGTCCTTCCCCACCTGTCTCTGGGCCGTCTACGACAGCGCTTCGATCATGACGGCTCCACCTGCTACGACCTGCATGCGCACGTCATGGCGGTAGAGCAAGCCCATACCAACCAGCGGGTCGGTATCGGCGGCTTCAACCAGGATACGGCGAGGTTTCCCATCCCAGATGATCGTTGCCGCGTAGATGTCGCACGGCTCCTGGGCGCCGTTGGCAAGCAGAACGAGACCGCGCGTGCGCCAGGACAGCCCAAGGTCGGCAATCAGGTCGGGAGGTAGCGTCAGAGACCCGTTGAACCCCGTATCGAGGATCGTCTCGATCTCGCGCCTTTGCCCACCTGCTGCCTGGACCGGCAGGCGAATCGTTGCTTCGTGGTAGGCGTTCACGACCCCACCGATCATCCCGTCGCGCGTCCCGGACGCCCGCCGAGGCGGTAGGCCGCCCGATGGCCGGCGCGGCAGAGCCAGATCTGGGCGTCGGGATGGCGGACCAGCAGCCGTTCAGTCGCCGCATAGTCGTCCGCATCCAGCTCATAGGCACCGGTCTCAATGTCGATGGCGACGAACTTGCCCTCGTCCGACGCCGGGAGGCGGGGGCGGATGTCCCGCTCGTAGATAGTCTGTCCCCGCTCCGCGAACTCTTCTTTACTGTAGCGCGGCTCCAACATCGCCACGGTTCCCCTCCGACTCGGTCTTCAGCGATGTCGCTGTCTCAATCGCATCGGCTGTCCCGGTCGTCACCGGGTGAGTCGCTGTCAGCCGGCGCCGTCCTTCGGCGCTGGCAAGGCCCGCGAAGGCCCCTCGGCGTCAAATCTGGTAGCCCGGACAGCGCATCCGGCATTGGGCGGCCCCCAATGATCCCCCATAGACGCGCGTAGGAGGCCGAGAAAGGGCCTCGGGGCCACGGGTGGGGTTTATTTAGAAAGGCCCTGTTGCTCAGGGGACCAGGCGCCTGAGGCGGAGGCTTATGGACTCCGCTTTAGTTCCGAAGAGAGAATTCTTGTACTTCACACGTCCTTCTAGGGATGCGGTGTCCGTCGGTCCCTCTGGCTGCCACCCGTCCGCCCCTTCCCTTTGCAAGTGCGTCGTGATGATTGTTTCAGCTTGCTGCTGATATTCCGCCAGGTAATTGAGATGGTACTTGATGTTCATGTTCAGCGGGATAGTGATGTCCTTGTACTCCCATCGGTGCTGACGCGCCGTCCCCCCCGCCGCTCCAGCTCCGAACGGCGTGCCGCACTTCATGCAGAACTTTGCGTCGTTGGGGTGCCGGGTGCCGCACTGCGAGCAGAACATGGGAGCCTCCTGACTGCGCGATGACGCTGATGGCGATACGATACTTCGCGGAGGCGGTCGACGAGTTCCTGAGCATCGCGGCGGCCTTTGAGGTAATGAGCGACGCGGTCGCTGTCGATCAGGTACTTCACAGCTCCACCCGCGGACGGCCGGCGCGGGGAGGGGCGGTGCAGCTCAGGTCCGAGGGGGTCCGCGGCGAGCTCCGCGGCTGCTGCAGGGTGGAACTCGACGCTCCTCATCGAAGCGTCGAACGTACCTCAGCGAAGACCTGATCCGCGCCGATCCCGGCGACCTGGCCGGACTGAGGCTCGTCGAGCCTGCGCTCGGCCTCCTCGATCCAGAGGCGCTCGCTGTCAGGGTCAGGTTCCTCGTCAAGGCTAGCGATGAGGCGCCGCGTGAGGGCGCGCGCAGTGGTCGGGAGCTTGAGAGCCTGGGCCTCGACCGTACGGGCAGGATCGGTCACGACCAGAGGCTACCACAACGCCTCCGGGTCCGCCCACCAGGTGGACCGCTCGCCGGATCGATCTTCGAGCCGTTCGCGCGGTGCTCGCGAGCGGCGGTGCGGTGGCGCCGGCGGCCCTCATGCCGGGGCGGCCGGTCGTCCGGCACGGTCATGCGCTCCCGCTCCTTCGGGCAGGATCGATCGAGCCGCGGGCCGCGAGGAAGTCGAACAGGGCTTTCGCCTGGCGGCGAATCATCAGCAGCTCGCTGGAGTAGGCGATGATCTGGACGCCGCGCTCGGCCCAGTGGGCGGCGACCTCCGGCTCCTCGGCGTTGATCGCGACAAAGATGCCCCGCGCCCGGCACGCCGCCAGCACCCGCTCGGCTGCATCCACGATGATCGGGTGGGTCATCTGGCCTGGGACGCCGTACGACGACGAGAGGTCGCCGGTCCCGATGAAGACCGCGTCCGCGCCGCCGGCGTCGAGGATCGTTTCGATCTGCTCGACGCCCCGCCGGGTCTCGATCATCGGCATCACCAGGACCTGCTCATTCGCCTCGGCCACGTAGGTGCTCGGATCGACCGTGCGGAACCCGGTGTTCCCCAGGCCGAAGACCTGGCCGCGCTCGCCCAGCGGGGGGTAGCGCGACCAGCGAACCAGCCGCGCCAGCTCCTCGGCCGATTCGACGTGCGGCACCTGGATGCCGATCGCGCCGTAGTCGAGGTAGCGCTGGACGGCCGAGCGCTCCAGGTCCGCCAGCTTGACGATGCTGGCCAGTCCGGCCTGGCGGGCGGCAAGCACCGTCCGAGCGACCGTCGGCGCGGCGAACGGGGCATGCTCCAGGTCGAACAGCAAGAAGTCGAAACCGGCATCCGCGAGCGTAACCGCCAGCCCGGGCGTGGCCAGCTCGAACAGGAGCGGCCCAAACATGACCTGGCCCGCCCGCAGCCGAGCCTTGAAGCCCTCAGCGCTTCTCTCTGTGCGGGCGTCATCCGACATGTTCGATCCCCCGTGCCTCGAGGGAAGGGTCAACCGCGGTGGGTTCTAGGGGTTTGTCAGCCCGGATGACAACCTCTCCTCATCTTCATCGTGGCGGAGGAGTAGCCCCCGCATGACTCTTGAATCAGCCGTCGAGCCAGCTTGTGACCAGGCCCTGGAAGAAGCTGGAGGGGTGGGACTCGTAACCCTGGACCGTCCGCTTCATCACGTGGATCAGGTCGCTCGAGAAGACCCAGACCTGCGGCACCTTCTGGACCAGCACCCGCTGGACGTTCGCGTAGTGCTCCTTCCGCTTGCCCAGGTCGGTGATCAGCTTGCCCTCTTCGAGCAGCGCGTCGATCTCGGTATCGGTCGAGTTGTTCTGGTTGGCCCCCAGCTTCGAGTGGAGCCGATTGGTCATCAGCGCGTCCGGGTCGGCGTTGCCGCCGGTGACGTTCCAGGCCAGCGCGAACTGCTTGGTGTTGAAGCGCTCCAGCCAGACCCCGTATTCGTACTGCTTGATCTCGACGTCGATGCCGATCTTCTTCATCTGGTCGGCCAGGACCTGCGCGCCGGTCACCATCGTCGCGAACTGCGGGATGATGTCGATCTCGGTCTTGAAGCCGTTCGGCAGCCCGGCCCTGGCCAGGAGCTCCTTGGCCTTGTTCAAGTCTGGCGTGTACTCCGGCAAGGTCTTCGGGTCCAGGGCGTAGTCCTTGAGCGCCGGCGGGACCGGGGCGAGCAGCGAGCCGAGGCCGGAGGCGGCGACCGCCAGGCACTCTTCGCGGTCGATCGCGTACGAGAAGGCCTGGCGCACCTCCAGCTTGTTGAACGGCTCGCGCTGGTTGTCGATGTCGATGTAGTCGAAGCCCAGGCGCAGCCCGCGGACGGCCTCCAGGTTCGGCACGTCCTTGACCACCTGATAGTTCTTGTTGTCCTTCAGCGCCGTCATGTGGACGCTGCCGCTGCGGAGCTGGGCGATGATCGCCGACTCCTCGGGGATGACCTGGAACGTGATCCCGTCGAGGTAGGCGACGTCCTTGTTGTAGTAGTCGGGGAACCGCTTGAGCTTGAGGGTCTGGTTTGGGATCCATTCCTCGATCATGTAGGGGCCGCTGCCGGCGTCGGCCTTGCTCAGATCGTTGTTGTTCGCCTCGACGATCTCCTTGGCGACGATGCCGCCCCAGGCCGAGGCGAAGCCGGCCAGCAGCCCCGAGTCGGGCGTCTTGAGGACGACCCGCACCGTCGATGGGTCGGGCGTCTCGACGCCATCGACGCTCGAGAGCAGCCCGCGCCCCTGCGAGGCGGTGGCCGGATCGACGATCCGCTCGATGCTGTATTTGACGTCGGCCGAGGTCAGCTCGCGGCCGTTGTGGAATTTCACACCCTTGCGGAGGGCGAAGGTGTAGGTCTTGCCGTCGGGCGAGATCTCCCACTTCTCGGCCAGGTCGGGCTGGGGCCGGATGTCCTTGTCGTACTGGACCAGGTAGCTGTAGATGTTCTGGGTCCGCTGCTGCCGCGCGAGGGCGTTCTGCTTGTGCGGCTCGAGGCTGGCGGCCTCGTCGGTCATCGCCACGACCAGGGTCCCGCCCCGCTTCGGCCCGGTCGCGGCCGGCTTCGCCGCCGCCTCGGTCGGCTTGGCGGCCGCCGTCGGTTGGGCGGCGACCGCCGGTGCCTGGGTCGCCGCCGCCGCGGCCGGTTTGGGGGCGTCGGTCGGCTTGGCCT
>JACCZL010000272.1 GCA_013695975.1 Chloroflexota bacterium | reverse complement strand
CTCGGCTGGCGGGCAGGAGGTAGATCAGGGCCGGTCGGATCAGAGTGCCGTGGACGCGGACGACGAGCCAGCACAGCACCAGCTCGGCGCCCAGCCAGAGGAGGCGGCGCCAGGGCGGGGACGGCTCGCGCGGGGCGGTCTGGTCGACGAGGACCAGCGCGATCAGCAGCGCGGTGAACGTCGCGACGTAGTCGAGGCTCAGCCCCCCACGCGGCGGCGAGAAGATGCCGAGGACCCAGACGGCGGCCGGCAGGGCCAGCCCGGCCAGTCGCACCAAGCGGCGGTCGTCCGTAGCGCTTCCTCCGGCAGAATGCTGGAGACAGCATACAGGAGGTAGAAGCGGCCGGACGCCCTTCCCGCCTCCCGCGGGCTATCTCCGGGCTGGTCGGCTCAGGTCGGCTGAGGCTCCGCTCGCCCGACTGGCAGCCGCTCGGGCTCCTTGCGGGGGAGGCCCATCAGCATCTGTGCGACCAGATTCGGGGCATGGCGGCGGAGCGTCGCATCGAGCCCGTAGGCCAGCCCGGCGGCGACGATCAGGCAGAACAACTCGACCGCGAAGAAGGTCTTGTCGGTGTAGGCCGAGTGAGCGACGAAGCCCTTCATCAGCATGTAGTTGCCGTTCAGCCACATCGCACCGAAGGCCCCGATCGGCGTGAAGAGGCCCATCGCGAGCATCAGACCGAACGCCAGCTCCCCGCACATCACGAGCGAGGCCCAGACGCCCGGGTTGGGGACGACGACACCCCGCAGGAACTCCTGATACGGCGGGTCCAGGAAGTAGAGCGGCTGGCGGTTGGCGGCGCCGGTCGCCGACTGGAGGAAACTCCCGCCGGCCGGCAGCCAGGCAGTCCAGAAATGGTCCTGCGCGTTGTCGACCAGGGCCCACCCGAGGATGACGCGTGGGAGCAGCAATGGCCAGGCGTCTCGACGGAGTGTATCCTCGACGGTGCCTCGTACGATCAGGGCGACGCCGACGAAGAAGAGGATCGTCCAGAGCAACCACGCCTGGGGGGTGATGTAGAAAGCGACCCAGACGGTGATCGCCATGACGATGGCTCCGGCGCCGGCAAGCGGGCGGCCGGCTCGGACGATCAGAAAGAGGCCGATCGCGACCCCAGCCAGGATGATCGCCCACAGCATCACCCCCAGGAATGCGAGTCCCCCCAGGGCGTGGGCGAGGACGATGCCGACGATGAGCAGGGCGATCGTGACGATGGCCGGACGAAGGACAGCAGCGGGGCGCATGGAAACGCCTGTCACCGGAACGCCTCCCTTCCCTGCCAGGGCGGATGCAAGCCCACGGCAGCGTCGTCCGGAGCGTAGCGCACGTGAGCATGCAGCACCATTGTCGATGGTCACGCTTCTGCCGGCCGCGCCGTGACCGAAGTCATGGTTGGGGATATCCCTCATGCCGGCGGTCTGGCCCCGAGCGCGGTGTCCGCCGGGAGCGATGTGCGCACAGGAACGAGTCGGCGCGTCGCCAACTGTTTCGTTGTCGCGCCGCACCCGCGGCGCTATGCTGTGGGTGGCGCCGCGCCGAGAGCGCGGCGACCCGCGATGGCTTCGGGGCATGGACGAGGCACTGGAAGGTCCGATCACGGCCCGGCAGGTGCTGGAGGCGCTGCCGGAAGGGATGGCGGTTGCCGACGCGTGCGGACGGATCGTCCTGAGCAACGCCGCCGCCCGAGCGCTCCTGGGCGACGAGGCCGGGGGCAACCTGCCCGGCGGCGCGGGCTTCGACGCGACCTACCCGGATGGCTCATCCTGGCCGGCCGAGGCGCTCCCCCTGGCCCGCTCGATCGCCCGCGGCGAAGTGGTGCGCGGCGAGCAGATGCTGATCCGTACCGCGGCGACCGGACGGGATATTCCAGTCTTGATGAGTAGCGCCCCGCTGCGCGACGCGGAGGGCAGCATCGTCGGCGCGGTCCTCCTCTTTCGCGACATCTCCCCGATCAAGGAGGAGGAGCGCCAGTGGGACGAGTTCCTCTCGTGGGTCTCGCACGACTTGAAGACGCCGCTGACGACGATAAAGGGCCTGTCCCAGCTCCTCCAGGGGCGAGCCGCGCGGGTGCCCGGCGCCGATGGCGGACGCCTGACGGACGGGCTGCGGACGATCGATCGCGCGACGGCGCGCTTGACCGCGATGGTGAATGATCTGCGGGACGTCGCGCGCATCCAGATGGGCCGTCCGCTCGACCTGGAGCGTCAGGAAACAGACCTGGTCGCGCTCGCGCACGACGTCGCCGCCCAAATCCGGAGGCGGATCGACCGCTACACGATCGACGTCGACGCCGCGGTGTCGGCGTTGATCGGCTCATGGGACCCAACCCGACTCGAGCGAGCGCTCACGACGCTGATCTGCAACGCGCTCGAATACAGCTCGGAGGGCGGGACGATCAAGGTACGGGCCGTCCGGGAGGGCGACCCTACGCCGTGGGCAGTCCTCAGGGTGAGCAGGGAAGGGGTGGGCATCCCCCAGGAGGAGCTCCCACGGGTTTTTGACCGCGCCCACTGGGTGGGCGGCGTCGTCGGCCAGTTCCCCGGCACCGGCATCGGCCTGGCCGGCACGCGCCAGATCGTCGAGCAGCACGGCGGGACGATCTCGGTGGCGAGCGAAGAGGGCGTCGGCGCGACCTTCACTGTGCGCCTGCCACTCATCGGGGACGAGGGCGCGATGAATCGCGCCCCTACGGAGTGACTGGCGCCAGGCGGACACGCCGGTAGAGCTGGACCAGCAGGATCAGGTAGGCTAGGCCGAGGGCGTACGACGCGAGGACGTCGCTGGGCC
>JACCZL010000266.1 GCA_013695975.1 Chloroflexota bacterium | reverse complement strand
GCGTTCAGCCCGTCGAACCTGGCCGACCCGCGCGTCGCCGATCTGGCCGGCCGCGTCTCGGTCGACGTCGATCCCCGCTACGCCGGCGAGGGGCCGCGCATCCGAGGCGCGCGCGTCCGGGTCACTCTGCGCGGCGGTCGGGTCCTGGACGACCGGACCGACGAGGCGAAATGGGGCCGTTCGGCGCCGGCGACCGACGAAGAGCTGCGGGAGCGGTCCCGACTGCTGATTGGCGCTCGACCCTCGCCGGGCCCGGACCCGCTCGAAGCGTCGGAGTCGACTCGGCTGCGCGGGTGGGTCACGGGGGTGCCCCACGCTCCTGATACTGCCGGCGATTAGTCATGGACCACGTTCACCTCGGTGGATGAACAGAGCGCCTGGCCGGGCCCGTAGGGGCGAAGCATTCGCGCACCAATACTGGCCAAGTGAGTCGCCCGCGCGCGAATGCTTCGCCCCTACTGAAACGCGTGCGTCTTTGGAGGACGGCGGTCGCCGGTCAGAGCGGCGGCGGCCAGAGGTCGGCGACCGGCCAGGCGAAGCCGGGCAGGAGTGGCGACGTCAACCGGTCCTGACTCCCCGGCGTTGCCGCGAGCCGTAGCGTCCCCTTTTCGCGGCGGTAGACTTCGACGACTTGCCGGCGCCAGTCGACGATCCAGTACTCCTGGACACCCTGCCGGGAGTACAGCGCCAGCTTGTCTCGGCGATCACGCCGTTCGTTCTTGGCCCCCGGTGAGAGCACCTCGACGACCAGGTCGGGCGCGGCGCGCAGGTGACCGCTCGCATCCAGCATCGAGCCGAGCCGGGCGCGGCTGACCCAGACGACGTCCGGCACCACGTCGTCGTCCGACGTGAAGACCAGGCCGGGGGCGATGAGGGTTACACCGATCTTGGCGTCGTTGTCCCAGGCGTGCAGCGCCGCGACGACTCCCGAACAGGCGTACTGGTGCTCCCAGCGAGGCGATGTGGACACGTGCAGCTCCCCGTCGACGATCTCGTAGCGGGTGCCCTCGACGTCGGGCAGGTGCTCGAGGTCCGCGGAGGTGTAGCGGCGCGCGGTGGTCACGGCAGCCTCCCGAGCCGGCAAGTCTCGTGCTCGCAGTATACGCGGCGGCCCCTCCGGACAGCCCGGCGGCTCCCAGGCCATACGCCCGCCCACTTCCCCTCCCCCCGGTCCATAGAAACGAGGCACACCCGCGGGTTGCGCCGGCGGTTGACGCCGCGGGCGGCGGCGCGTACGCTGTGGGCGGGGTCGAGCGGGCTGCGTGGAACGCTGAGGCCGAGGAGGATCGGGTGCAGGGAGACGGCCGCCGCCTGCGGGTGATCGGCGAGTGGGACGTGGCGGTGGTTGGGAGCGGCGCGGCGGGGATCAGCGCGGCGGTGACGGCGGCCCGCTACGGCGCGCGCACCGTCCTGGTTGAACGCCAGGCCTATCTGGGCGGCATGGGGACCGGCGGGATGGTCGGCGTCTTCTGCGGCCTGTACACCGGCGGTCCTGAGAAGCGGGCGATCCCGAGCGCCTTTGGTGGGGACGTGACCGACCGTCTGGCGCGGGAGGGAGCCTGCGGCTGGTCGGACATCCGAAGGACGCGGGTCGTTCACTATGACGTTGGCGTGCTGAAGGTGGTGTATGACGCGCTGGCGACCGAGAGCGGAGTCGATCTCCTCCTGCAGACTGGGGTGACCGGGGTGCTAGCCGACGAGGGCCGTATCCACGGCCTGGTCGTCGACAACGTGGAGTATCACGGGGTCCTGCTGGCCAAGCAAGTGATTGACGCTAGCGGCGACGCAAGTGTGGTCCACTGGACGACCGGCCGGACGGAGAAGGGCGGGGCGGCCGGCGAGACTCAGGGCGCGACGCTGGTGTTCCGGATGGCGAACGTGGACACCGCGCGGGCGGTCGCGGTTTCGCGCGACGGATTCAGCGAGCTGCTCGAGCAGGCGAACCGCGAGGGGACCTTCAACCTGCCGCGGACCGACGGCTACTTCTTCGCCACGACCCATCCCGGCGAGGTCAACTGCAACATGACCCGGGTGGCCGGCCTGGACACCACCATGGCCGCGGAAGCGACCCTGGCCGAAGTGGTGGCCCGTCAGCAGGTCCAGGAGTACGCCCGTTTTCTCAGGGCGCGCGTGCCCGGCTTCCGGGACAGCTACTTGAGCTTCTACGGCTCGACGCTCGGCATCCGCGAGACGCGCCGGATCGTCGGCGACTACGTCGTTACCGAGGATGACCTGCGCGTGGCGCGGGCCTTCGACGACGGCGTCGCCTACGCGGCCTGGCCGATGGAGATCCACGCCGCGACGGGCGACGGCACGGTCTGGGAGTGGCTGCCCGATGACGCCTGGCTGGAGATCCCGCATCGGGCGCTCTTGCCGCTCGGCCTGACAAACGTCCAGGCGGCCGGTCGCTGTATCAGCACGACCCACGAGGCGCTCGGCTCGACCCGGGTGATGGGCACCTGCATGTCGATGGGGGAAGCGGTCGGCGTCGCCGCCGCCCAGGCTGCGCGCCGGGGGCTCTCGATCCGCGAGCTGCCGATGGCCGAGCTGCGTGGCGAGCTGGACGCTTATCGACGGGTCGAAACGGACACACGAAGGAGGGTGGGATGAAGATTGGGGTCCATCTGGCGGCCAGTGGGGTCTGGGCGAGCCCGGAGACGATTGTCCCGCTCGGTGAGCGGGCGGATGAGCTAGGATTCGATTCGGTCTGGGTCTCCGACCACGTGGTCGTCCCGAGCCGGATCGACGAGTCGAAGTATCCCTACGGCCCGCCGGGGACGTTCTCGCCCGACAAGTCGCAGAATTTCTTCGAGCCGTTCGCGGTGCTGGCGTACATCGCCGGGCGGACGCGCCGCGTGGCGCTTGGGACGAGCGTCCTGGTGCTGCCTCAGCGCCAACCGCTGGTCGTGGCCAAGCAGTGGGCGACGCTCGATGCCCTCTCGGGCGGGCGGACGATCCTCGGGGTCGGGGCCGGCTGGATGCGCGAGGAGTTCGCCGCCCTCGGGGTGGACACCTTTGAGCGGCGCGGCGCGGCGACCGACGAGGCGATCCGTCTCTACCGTGAAGTCTGGACCCGGCAGGGCGACGTCACGTTCGAGGGCGAGGTGTACCGTTTCGATCCCCTCCGCGCGATGCCGAAGCCGGCCCAAGCGGGCGGGCCGCCGATCTGGGTCGGCGGCCACGGTAGGCGCTCGATCCGCCGCGCGGCCGAGCTGGGCGACGGCTGGCACGCCATCCGGATCGGCCTCGACGACCTGCGGGGTAGCATCGCCACGCTCCACGAGATGCTCGGCCGCTACGGCCGCCGGCCCGAAGACGTCGTAGTCTCGACGGTGTGCAACGTCTACGCCCCCGGCGCCAGGCCGGACGGCGAGCCTCAGGAGTGGGATCTGGTCGGCGAGCCGGAGCGGATGGCCGAGACGCTACGCCGCTACGAGACGGTCGGCGTCGAGCACGTCGTGCTCAACGCCTTCCCGCGCGACTCGGTCACCCCGATGCTCGAAGCCGTCGAGCTCGTTGCCCGCGAGGTCCGACCGCTCGTCTAACCCGGATCCTTCACCGGTTGTGGGTGCTGTCGTCCATAGGCGGGGGGACAAGCCCCCCGCCTACGGACGCCAGAGCGACGAGGCGGCGGTGAACAAGTTGGGTCAGGTTAGCCTACGCAGCACTCGGCTGACGATCAGTCGGAACAGCTCGGCCAGGACGGTGCCGAAGAGGGCGCCGGCGGTGACGTCGCCGGGATAGTGGGCGCCGACGTAGATGCGGCTGAAGCCGATGGAGGCGGCCAGGCTATAGAAGAGCGGCCTGCCGCGTGGCCAGACGGTGCCCAGGACCCAGGCGCTGGCGAACGACGAGGCGGTGTGGCCGCTCGGGAACGAGAAGCTGCCGGGCTTCTTGCCGATGACGAGCGCCCGGACGACCTCGATGAACGGACGGCGGCGTCGGAACGCCGACTTGATCGGATACTCGACGATCCAGGTCGCGCCGACCAGGCTCGGCAAGAGCTGGATCAGAGCGCGCCAGCTCCGCGGCACTCGGAAAAGGTAGGCCGTGAAGACGGCGCCGACCCAGATCCAGCCGCCGGTCGCCAGGACCGTTGCCGCGTACACCAGGGTGTTGAGCCAGCGCGGGTGGGGGAGCTCGTTGATGAGGAGATAGAGCCGCGCGTCGATCCGCTCGACCAGCCCCAGGCGGCGAAGCGTCGCCTCGCGAAGGTAGGCGCGGCCGCGCTCGGCCCGAGCGTCTGGGGCCGGGGTGGGCCCAGCCCCGAGGACGTCGCGGACGGCTCGGGTGACGGCGGGGGCTTCGGGCGTCGGAGCCACCGCCTGGGCCGCGGCGGTGGTCAGGACGGCGGCCGCCTCCTCGGTCGGCTCGGCCGTCTGGGCGGCGTGCGCGATGTCGTTCGCGGCGGTGCCGGGTGCGCTGGCCGCCTGGGCGGCTTCCCCCAACTGGGTCTTGCCGGCGGCGAGGGCCTCGATCTGTTTGACGATCGCGTCGGCGGCCTCGGGCGAGGCGACCTGGGCCAGCTCCTGCTCGAGGATTCGTCGGACCTGCTCCTGGTCCTGTTCAGGCGCGGGCGTGCTCACGCGGCGGTCGTCTCCATCTCGATGCCCAGTATAGCGGGTCGGTGGGCAGTGAGCAGTAGGCAGTGGGTCGAACCCCCGTCGAGTGCCCACTGCCCACTGCCTACTCGCTCAGTAGGTCTTGCAGTCCCGGAAGTCGGTGGCCTTGAAGCCGCGGAGGAACCAGTTGATCCGCTCCTCCTTCGCGCCGTGAGCGTTCGGGTAGCTGCGCGGATAGCCGCGCGGGTCGCCGGCTTCGTTGGTGATGGCGAGGGCTTCTTCAATGTCGCCCGACTCGAGGAAGCCTCGGCGCTCAGCGTAGCCCGCGAACATGCCGGCCATGCAATCAGCCTGAAGCTCGGTCTGGATGTCGTAGACACCGCTCCGATCGATCTTGAGGAGGTGCTGGATGTGGTGTCCCCACTCGTGCGCGACGACGGTCACCATCGCGAAGTCTTTGGCATCCTTCCAGTACGGATCGAAGAACGGCGAGGGCAGGTACATGGTCCGATCGAGCGGACAGTAGAACGGTCCGGACTCCACGGTGGCGACGCTTCCGCATCCGGTAGCCACCGTCTGGTCGCCCTGGATCCAGCGCACGCCGGGTGGGCTGTAGATGCGCTGGTCGATGTCGAAGACCTGGACCCAGAACCCATTGATGTCGCCTGCCACACCGGTCATGAATCCTTCGGCCGTCGCTCGGTCGATCCCGGACGGCAGTACGGCTTCGGTCGGCATCGGGTCCGGTCCGACCGGCGAGCGGGCGAGATCCTGCGGGGCAAGCATGTGCTCGACGATCCAGCCAGTGTTTCCGGCCTCGTCGCGCACGTTCCACCAGATCAAGGTGCCCTCTTTGCGACCCGGCCCGAGGAGCTCGAGCGACTCGCCATCGGGAATCACCCGCACCAGGGTGCCGCTCGTGCGGGGTGACACACGCAGGTTTGCTCCGAAGCCACGAGTCTCGGCGACGACCACGCGCGGCCCGGTTGGCAGGGACCCGAGCTCGGTCGGGACCTGGCCGCCCGATGAGGAGCTGCCCCCGTTGTATGCCGCTGCCGATTGCGCGCCGGGCAGGGCCTGCATGGCAATTAGCGCGACGAAGAGCAGACCGCGGAGCTGGACACGAGCGCGCATACGTTTCCCCACCCGATCGTGATCTAGACGTGCTGCACGGCGCGAAAGACACGTCCTCACCATCTCTAACGGCGGCGCAAGCGCAAACGGGACACCCTTGTCGCCCGGCTTCTGGTATCGTGGCTCAGCCATATGGACCGTTTGGCCTTGCTTCTAGTCGTGCTCGTCGCCGGTGCGCTTCGGCTTGCCTTCCTCGACCGAGCGCCGCTGTTCATTCGTCCGGACAGCGTCCCGTACTTCCAGGCCGGCTACGAGCTCGCCTATGGACTCGGGCCTGACCTCCAGCTTCACCGCGCGGCGGGCTACCCACTGTTTTTGGCTGGCACGATCCGGTTGCTCGGCGAGGATCTCCGGTCCATCGCCATCGCCCAGCACGTGCTCGGGGTGTTGACCGCGGCGCTCGCCTACCTGCTCGGTCGGGAGGTGTTCGGGCGTCTGGCCGGGCTCGGGGCCGGGCTGCTCGTCGCCCTCTCGGCTCCGCTCCTGATCCACGAGCATTCCCTGATGGCCGAGACCTACTTCACGTTCCTGCTCCTGCTGGCGTTCTTGCTGCTCGCCCGCGGGCTCCGCCGTGGACCCGTGGGCGCCCACCGGAGGGCGTCCCTGCACGTGCTCGGGGCCGGCCTGGTGCTGGGGCTAGCGTTCCAGACTCGGCCGGTCGGGCTGGTGGTCCTACCGGCCCTGTGGGTGGGGCTTCTGGTCCAGCCGGGTGGGTGGCGGCGCCGGCTGGGCCAGATCGGGCTGCTCAGCGTCGGCTTCCTGGGCCTGGCCGGGCCGCTCTTCGTCCTGAACCAGGCGCGGGTCGGCGAGGCTGGACCGGCCCTCGGGACGTTTCTCTACGATCGGGTGGCCCGCCACGACACGCCGCCGGCCCTGCCCAGGGCGAGCAGTCCGGCGCCGACGACCGATCCTCGCCAGGTCGCCGCCCGCCGGACGCTAATCAAGCTGGTGGAGCGCAAGGCGTCGCGGAAGATCGTCGACCGCGACCTGCGGCAGAAGCTCGGCCTGAGCGAGGCCGAGGCGAATCGCGCCATGCGCGAGGTCGCGCTGGAGGTGATCTGGTATCAGCCCGAGTGGTACCTCCGACGCACGCTCGAGAACGTTGGTGGCATCTTGCTGGGCGAGGTCGAGCCGCTCCAGTTCCATGCCACCAGTCGCGATCGGCGCGACGTCCGCGACGCCTGGCTGGCCCAACCGAGGATCGCCCACCTGCTCGAGCCGACGACCGACGACCAGCGGCGCGAGCTGCCGGCGGCCGAGGCCCTGGCCCGGGTCTTTCAGCCGGCCCAGCACCGTGTCCTGCTCGGCGTCGCGATCGCGCTCGGCCTCGCCTGGTGCCTGGCCCGCTCGGCCTACCGCTTGTCCCTGGCGCTGGCGCTCGCGGCGCTCGCGCTCGTCGTCGCCGGCGCGGCCCTGGTCGGCGA
>JACCZL010000232.1 GCA_013695975.1 Chloroflexota bacterium | reverse complement strand
GTCTACCTCCACTTCGACCTGGCCAAGGCGCTCGGCTACTACGAGGACGAGAACCTCGAGCTCGACCTCCAATACCTGGCCGGCGGGACCCAGGCGGCCACGGCGCTGCTGGCCGGCCAGTCCCAGTTCTCGGGCAACTCGATGGACCACATCGTCAAGGCCAAGAACGAGGGTCGGGACATGCTCCTGATCGCGTCGATGACGACGGCGCCGGGGATCACCCTGGTGGTCAACAAAAAGTACGAGAACGAGATCAAGACGCCGGCCGACCTGAAGGGTCGCCGCGTCGGCGTCTCCGCCCTCGGGGCCGGCACCCACGTCGTCCTGCTCAACGTCCTGGCCAAGGTCGGGCTGAGGCCGGATGACGTCCAGGTCGTGCCGGTCGGCTCGGACACGCTGCCGGCGGCGCTCGAGGCCGACCAGGTCCACGCCGCGATGGGGACCGACCCCTTCGTGTCGATCCTACGGCGGGCCGACAAGGCCTACTTCCTGGCCGACTTCACCACCCGCGAGGACACGACCAGGTACCTCGGCGGGGAGTTCCAGTTCACCGGCCTGCTGACGACGGCCGACACCGCCCGGTCGCGCCCGGAAGTGGTCCAGCGGATGGTCAACGCGATCACCCGAGCCTGCCAGTTCCTCGCCAACAACTCGGCCCGCGACGTGGCCGCCAGGCTGCCGAGTGAGGTGACCGGCGGCGACCTCGATACCTACGTCCTGGGTCTGGAGCACAGCTACCCGGCCCTCAGCAAGGACTGCACGGCAACCCCGGCCGGCGTCGCGAACTTCGTCGAGTCTCAGGTGGTCGGCGGCATCATCACCGAGGCTCAAAAGCCCAATCCGGCCGAGCTGTTCGACATGAGCTTCGTCCAGCGCGCACGGCGGTGACCTGATGGAGCAAACAGACCCAGGTGAGTGAGGAGCCGCGCGTCGCTATCCGTGCGTCGCTATAATGACGGCGCGAGGCGGACGATGGCGGTGCAGCTCACCAGGCGTCGATTCTCGGTCGACGAGTATCACTGGATGGCCCACGTGGGCATTCTCGGGGAGGACGATCGCGTCGAGCTGATCGCCGGGGAGATCGTCGAAATGGCCCCGATCGGACCCGGGCACGTCGGATCGCTCATCGATTTCACCGAGCGCTTCGTTCACCAGTTCGGTGACGTGGCCCAGGTTTCAGTCCAGAGCTCGGTCCGCTTGGACCAGTACGACGAGCCACAACCGGATCTTGTGCTCGTCCGCCGCCGAGCGGACTTCTACCGCTCGGCGCTGCCCACGGCGGAGGACATCTTCCTCCTCGTCGAGGTGTCGGACACGAGCCTGGCGGTCGATCGGCGGGTCAAGCTGCCGCTCTACGCGCGGGCCGGTATCCTTGAGACCTGGCTGGTCGACCTCCGGCACCACCGCCTCCATGTCCACCGCGAGCCGACGGCGGACGGCTACCGGGTGACGCGGACGCTCCGGCGCGGGGAGCGGATCGCCCCGCTTGCCTTCCCGGACCGCGAGATCGCCGTCACCGACCTGCTCGGCTGAGCGGCCCGGCGTCGACATCCCACTCTCAGGGGACCGACCCGCGCGGCACGACCCACTGGACCGACTGCCCGGTGGCGGCCGCCACGATGTCGTAATCCGCGTCGTAGTGGAGGACGGTCAGTTGCGCCCGTTCGGCGACCGCCGCGATGAGGAGGTCCGGCAGACCGACCGCTCGGTGCAGGCCGCGACGGGCAAGCTCTTCCATGACTTCGATCGCCCGATCGAAGTCGCCCTGGACCATCGGGACCAGGGAGAAAGCGCGCGATCGGGTCGCGCGAGTCGTGACCAAGTCGCCGTAGCTGCGCGCGCTGTAGAGGATCTCGAGCTCGACGACGCTGCATGTCGCAACCTCGCCGGCGAGGATCAGCGGCGAGAGGACGGCGCTGACTTGCGGGTCGCGCAGCCGGGCGAGCGCGCTCTTGTCCGCGATATAGCAGGGCCTTACCGCCATGCTCCGGCCATGACCTCGGGGCAATCGAGGTCGAGGCCGTCCATCTGTTGGAGCTGCCGGATGGCGCGGTGGCGAGCGTCGACGGCGAGCACCTCCTCGAAGGCACGCTGCACAGTCGCCTTCAGGCCTCGCGTCCCGAGCACCTGCCGAGTATGCTCGAAGAGGCCCTCATCGAACTCCAGGGTTGTCTTCCGCATACGACGAGTATACCCTGCTGGTCGACTCTTGGCTATACAGACGCTGGCCATTCGCCTCCTTATCCCTGCTCTGGACTCTCCTCACCCAACGGACCGCTGCTCCCGCCATGCTCGGATCGCCTCGGCGTGCAGCGGGTAATGGCTGTACGTATCGAGCCGCGGGCGACGACGGAAGCGCGTTTCGCCCGTAAGCTGATCTTCGGGCACGCTCCGGATGAGCTCGACCAGCCGGCGGTGGGTTTCAGCGAGTTGCCGACGTGCGTCGGAGAGCGACAGGCCTCGTTTCTGCTCGGTCATCTGCGCATTGAACGCATCGATACCGCCGTACGTGATGTACCGCGGCGGCCTGCCTCCCTCGATGATCAGCGGCAGATGCTTCAGCGCCTCCTCCTCCCACGTGGTCACGTGGGCGAGGATATCTTTGACCGACCAGTCGCCGATGACGCCAGGCTCCATCAGCCACGCGTCCGGCAAACCGGCGTACGACTCCTCGAACGCCGCCCACGCCGTGTGGAGTCTTTTCAGCAGCCTCTCCACCCGATCCTCACTCCTGCTCATGTGTTCCTCCATCAGGCGGCGTCGTGGAAGACCAGGCCCAGGGTGTGGCGGATCCCCGAGCGCACCGTGCTGACCCCGTGGCGGACCGGGGCGGTCGACCAGCCGCGCTTGGACTCCACCGGACGGTCCCGAGTGGTGAAGACCAGGCCGTGGCCCTGCTTCAGCAGCGCCGAGGTGCCGCGCGACTGGGCCCGAGGCCGCTGCTCGACCAGGAGGAACTCCCGGCCGGTATGGTCCACGCCCGGCTCGTCGAGGCCGATGACGACCTGCAACGGGAACACGAGGTCTCCGTACAGGTCTCGGTGCAGCGCATTCCAGTCGTTCTCGCGGTGGCGCAGCAGGATCGGCGTCGGCTTGGTCTGCCCCGCGGCGTGGCACATGGTCAGCCACTCCTCGAGCGTGTCCGGCCACGGCGCGGGCTTGCCCAGCTTCTCCGCCCAGTCCCGGGCGATCGGGAGCAGGTGCGGATAGAACGCCTCGCGCAGCGTCGCCACCAGCTCGGGGAATGGGCGCTTGAAGTAGCGGTACTGCCCGGACCCGAACCGGTATCGCGCCATGTCGATCGTGGACCGGAAGCGCTAGGCCTCGTCGTACAGCCCCGAGATGCTCTTGCACTCGGCGGGGCTCAGGAGCTGGGGCGTCAGGGCGAAGCCGTAGGCGTTGACCTCCTCCATGACGGTGGGCCAGTCGACCTGGCCCACGCGGGTGGCGGGGTCCGCCCTCAGGTCCACCGCGTTATCGCTCTGATTCACCACGCTATCCCGCTTCGCCGCGGCGCTCATGCCGCGGCCTCCAGCGTCAGCAGGGTCCGCTTGGCGTCGGCGCCGCCGACGTACTGGCCGACGGTCCCGTCGCTGCGCACCACGCGGTGGCAGGGCACGACGATCGGGAGGGGGTTGGTCGCGCAGGCCGTCCCGACGGCGCGCGCTGCCTTCGGGTTGCCGGCGGCGGCGGCGATGGCCGCGTAGCTGGCGGTCTGGCCGTAGCCGATCTCGGTCAGGTGGGACAGGACGGTGCGACGGAAGCCGTGCGAGAGCTGGAAGTCCAGCGGGAGGTCGAACCGGCTGCGCCGACCGGCAAAGTACCCCTCGATCTCCCGCGCAGCCAGCTCCAGGCGAGCCGGGGCGCGCAGCACCCGGGGACTGACGCTTTTCGCGAGCTGGTCGAGGACCAGGTCGTGGTCTTCGCGGGCGTAGGCCACGCGGACCAGGCCCTCCTCGGTCGCCGCGAGCAGCAGCGTGCCGACGGGGGTGTCGACCGTGCGATAGGCGACGTCAAGGATCCCGGCCGCGGTCGCGGCCGCGACCAGGCGGGCGTGCAGTCGCCGCTGGGCCTGGTCGTCGACGACGGGCAGCGCGGCGAACAGGTCGCCGTCGTTGGCGGGGGTCGTGCGTGTGGTCGTCATCGGGCTTCTCCTTCCAGGTAGGTCTTGCGGAGTGTGGCGATGCCGTCGGCGGCCGCCCGCCTCGCCGCGTCCGGGCTCCCGCCCACGATCTTGGCGACGTCGGCGTATGGCAGGCCGGCGAGGTAGTGGTAGGCGACGGTCTCGCGTTGTTTGCGCGGGAGGGTCTTGAGCGCCGCCCACAGGTCGGACTCCCAGCTACCGGGCAGACCGTCCTTGCTCGGCGTTTCGGACAGGTCGCCGACGGGGATCGCCCGTCGGGACTCGGCGCGCAGGTGGTCGATGGTCTTCCGGTGGGCGATGGTGACCAGCCACGCTTCGACGTTGCTGTCCGGTCGAAGCTTCGGGTAGGCCCGCAGCGCGGACAGGAACGTCTCCGACCAGGCGTCGTCGGCGGCCGTGGGGCCGAGGACGGCGCGGCAGACGCGCAGCACCGTCGGCCGATACTCGGCGACGATCGCTTCGAACGGTTGCTGTCTCACACTAGGCAAACGTCCCGAGTCGGCCGAATGTGAGGTCGGGAAAGTTTGGGTGCGCGTCAGATTCTTGCGTGGGAAGGTGGCGGCCTGGCCGGGTCAGCTCGTAGGGGCGCACGGCGTGCG
>JACCZL010000229.1 GCA_013695975.1 Chloroflexota bacterium | reverse complement strand
CGGCAGTGGACGAAGGCGGTCGTCATCGCCTGCCGGAGGTCCGCCTCAGTCGTCAGGTACATCACCGCGTCGTGGACAAAGACGGCGTCGAAGGTACGGCCGAGCCGGACCGTCCGCATGTCCCCCTGGATGTGCTCGCATTCGGGATTGATGCTCTGGCTCAGGGCGAGCATCTCGGGCGACAGGTCGACGAGCGTGCTCTGGAAATGACGCTTGTAATGGGAGGCCGTGTTCCCGCCACCGGAGCCCAGCTCGAGCAGGGTGCGCGGGGGCGTGGGGGCCGTCTCGACGAGCGCCTGGCGATAAAGCTCCGCTTCCTCGGCATACTCCTCGGGCGCGGTGAGGAGGTGGAACCAGTCGGCCAGCTCGATGTACAGCCGCGGCAACGGCTCGGGCATCAGCGCCTCCTTGGCGGCCGGCGGCCGGGGCCGGGCGGTCGTCCGGGCCAGTGACCGTGCCGACCGCTTCGAGCGCCGGGCGCGTGGCTACCGCCGCCACGCCGTCAGCCCTATCGTACCCGAGCTCCCGAGTGCGCGAATCCCCTTCGGGCACAATGGCGACGTCCCGGGGGGATAGAAGCTGTCTTGACCGACCGAAGACGGGCTGTCATAGTTGCAAACGGAGGGAGGCGAGATGCAGATCTCACAGCGAGGCACTGGCGGAGCCGCGACGATCGCTCGGATCGCCGATCTGTACGACCCGCGCCGCACCTTCGACGTTCGATGGCGCGATGTGGAGTACCGCCGCGACGGTTCAGAGAGCTGGCTGGCGCGGATCTACGAGCCGCAAGGGCCCGGACCGTTCCCGGCCCTGCTGGAAGTCCACGGGGGCGCCTGGAACCACAACGACCGCACCCAGAATGCCGCGCTCGACGAGGCCCTTGCTGCCAGCGGCCTGGTCGTCGCGGCGATCGACTTCCATCTGGGCACCCGCGCCCCGTACCCGGCCTCGATCGCCGACGTCAACTACGCCACGCGCTGGCTGAAGTCGCGCGCCGGGGAATTCAACGCGACGGCCGATGCGCTCGGTGGGCTGGGCCTGTCGAGCGGCGGGCACATGCTCATGCTCAGCGTGATGCGGCCGCGCGACCCTCGCTACACCGCGCTACCGCTCGCCGCTGCACCGAGCGTCGACGCCACCCTGGCGTACGCCATGCTGGGCTGGCCGGTGCTCGACCCGCACGCGCGGTACCTGCACGCCAGGGAGCTCGGCCGGGAAAATCTGGTGACGTCCCATCACCAGTACTTCGTCGACGAGGCCGGCATGCGCGAGGCAAATCCCCAGCTCATCCTCGAGCGTGACGAACCGGTCGAGCTGCCCCCGGCCCTGATCTTCCAGGGTGCCGACGACGACATCCTCTCGCCAAGGACCGCCGAGCGCTTCGTCGATGCGTGCGGCCGGGCCGGTGGCGTGATCGAGCTGGCCAAGTACCCACGCGCGGGCCACGGCTACGCCCGCGAGGCCGGCCCGAACACGGCCCGAACGCTCGACCTGCTGAAGTCCTTCATCGCGCGCCAGTTGACGGCGATTGGTCAGGGCGGGTGAGCTTCGAGAAGGGAGCACCGGGAGGATGGAGATCGGACGAGTCGGGATCTGGACTCGGTTGGACAGTCAGCCGTCGGCGCAGGGCCGGGAGGCGGTAGCCGAGCTGGACGCGCTTGGCTACGGCGCCGTCTGGTTTCCGGAGTCGCGCGGGCGCGAGTCGTTCACCCAGGCGGCCGTGCTCCTGGCGGCCACGCGGCGGATGGTCGTGGCGACCGGGATCACCAACATGTGGGGGCGCGACCCAATGGCGATGGCGGCCGCCCAGAAAACTCTGGCCGAGGCCTACCCTGATCGGTTCCTGCTGGGGATCGGGGTCAGCCACGCCCCGATGGTCGAGCGCCTGCGCGGTCACCGCTACGAGCGGCCGCTCGCCAACATGCGGGCATACCTCGACGCCATGGACGCCGCCCCATTCGCGGCGGTGGCTCCGAAGTCGGAGCCCCCACGCGTGCTGGCCGCCCTGGGGCCGAAGATGCTCGAGTTGGCCCGTGATCGCGCCATCGGCGCTCACCCGTACTTCACGCCGGTCGAGCACACGGTGTTCGCCCGCCGAGTGCTGGGGGCGGGGCCACTCCTGGCACCCGAGCAGGCGGTGGTGCTCGAGACCAATCCGGACCTGGCCCGCGCCATCGCGCGAACGCATATGGCGACCTACCTCGCGCTCCCGAACTACACCAACAACCTCCGCAGGCTGGGCTACGGGGAGGATGATCTCTCGAATGGAGGCAGCGACCGGCTGGTCGATGCGCTGGTGGCCTGGGGCGGCATCGAGGCGGCCGCCCAGCGCGTGCAGGCCCACCTGGACGCCGGGGCCGATCACGTCTGCGTCCAGGTCCTGACCGACGACCCGGCGGCGCTGCCCCGGCAAGCGTGGCGGGATCTGGCGCCGGCGTTGCTGGGCTGAGCACTCGCGCGGTGGGGGCTCTGGGGCGGACATTGAGCGAACGATGACAGCGACGGACGGCGGGATCGTCCTGGAGCCGGGCGGGGGTAGGTCGCTTTCGTATCCGCGCGGCGGACGGATCGAGCTCAAGGCCCGCGCGGCCGACACGGGCGGCGCGTACGCGCTGCTCGAGTTTACGATCCCGCCGGGCGGGACGGGGTCACCCCCGCACTACCATCTGGCCATGGAGGAGGCCTTTTACCTCGTCGATGGAGAGCTGGCGTTTACGCTGGGCGACCGTACCCTCCGGATGACGGCGGGCTCGTTCGTCTTCGTGCCCAGGGGCGTCGTCCACACCTTCATCAACACAGGACCGCGGCCGACTCGGTGCCTGATCCTGGTCTCCCCGGCCGACTTCGAGGGCTACTTCATCGAGCTCGGCGAGCTGGCGGGCGCGGCGCCGGACGGACCACCCGATCGCGCCGCGGTCGCACAGATCGCCGGGAAGTACGGCCAGGTGTTCGTGGACCCGCCGCGGGGGCACTAGACAGGGGCTCCGCCGCGGGCCGGGCGGACGGCGTCAGGGCGTCGGGGCATCCGGGCGGAGCAGCCCTTCGGCGATCAGCTCGGTCCAGAGGTCGGACGGGATCTCGACCTGCATCCACGCCAGGTTGGTGCGGACCTGCTCGGGTGTGTTCGGGCCGGGGATCACCGATGCTACGCTGGGGTGGCCAAACGGGAATTGGAGCGCCGCCGCGCCGAGGGGGACGCCGTAGCGCCGACAAACCGCGTCGATCTGCCGGGTCTTTTCCCTGATCGGCGCCTCGGCGGGGCGATAGCCGTAGAGCGGATCGTCGTCCGGTCCCCGCGCCAGGATACCGGACGCGAGCGGGGCCCCGATCACGACCGACGCGCCGCGCTCCGCGCAGAGCGGCAGCTCGACCTCCAGCGCCTCCTGGCTCAACAGCGTGTAGGGCATCGCCACCAGGAAAAAGTCCAGGTCGAAGCGCTCGAGGAAGCGTGGGATCATCCCGACGTGGTTGATGCCGGTCCCGATCGCGCGGATCTCGCCGCGGTCTTGTAGCTCCTCCAACGCCTGGAACCCACCGCCCGCTTCCAGCTCTCGAAGGCGTGCCTCTACGCCCGCCTCGGTCGCGTGGTAATTGAAGTCGAGATCGTGGATCAGCAGGGCGTCGACCGTGTTCATCCCGAGCCGCGCCAGGCTGTCCTCGTAGGAGCGCAGCAGCCCATCGCGGGTGTAGTCGAAGCGCGGCTCGAAGGGCAGTCCGCCGACCCAGCGTTCGTGCTGGAAACGGGCCGGGTCGCTCGGGCGGAGGAGGACCCGTCCGACCTTCGTGCTCAAGACGAAGCTGTCGCGCGGCTTGGTCCGCAGCACCTGCCCCAGCCGATGCTCGCTCTTGCCGTTGCCGTACCAGGGCGACGTGTCGAAGTAGCCGATCCCGGCCGCGTAGGCCGCCTCGACCGTCGCGGCCGCCCGCGCCTCGGCGATCGCCTCGCGGGCGTCGCCGAGCGTCGCGCCGCCGAACCCGAGCCGCGTTACGCGCAGGCCGGTCTTGCCGATTGGACACAGTGCCAGGGGATCCATCGGTTCTCACCTCGATCGCATCACGCCCTCATTCGACCCGCGATCTGAGGACGCAGAACTCGTTGCCTTCAGGGTCGGCCAGCACGACCCAGCTCTGCTCGCCCTGGCCGACATCGACTCGGCGGGCGCCGAGCCCAATCAGCCGCTCCACCTCCTGCTCCTGCTCACAGCCGACCGGATTGACGTCGATGTGGAGGCGGTTCTTGACCGTCTTCGGCTCCGGCACCGGGATGAACAGCAGGTCGGGGCCCGACCCCGGCGGGCCGGCTAGCTCGATCTCCTCGTCATCGCCCGGGGCCGGTTGCCAGCCGAGCACCGCGGCCCAGAACTCGGCGAGCCGTTTGGGCTCCGCGCAGTCGACCACCAGCCCGGTGAACCTGCTCGTCATCCTGCTACCTCCATGCTCCATCAGACGTCTAGAATCGCTCGCGCGTGCTCGCCGATCATATCGTATCGCCGATCGAACCTCGGGGCTCGCATCCGACGAGGCATCTCCGACGACGCGCCCCGAAGCTTGCTATGC
>JACCZL010000225.1 GCA_013695975.1 Chloroflexota bacterium | reverse complement strand
GCGCTGAGTGATCGTGAGGTCAGGAAGCTTTCGGGGCGCTGACTTGTTACATTTAGCGAGCATCAGGGGCAGGACGCGGCATGGTCGACCTGCTCGGAAATCGAGGACGACGGTGTTTGACCGCCAGGGCTACATCGACAACTTGCTGGACTACTATCAGAGCCCGCGCAACAAGGGACGGATCGACGACGCCGACCTCACGATGAGCGGCGGCAATCCGGGCTGCGGCGACGTGGTGACGATGTACGTCAAGGTGAAGGACGGCGTCGCCGAACAGGTCCGGTTCGAGGGCCAGGGCTGCACGATCAGCCAGGCCGGCGCCTCGATGGTCGCCGAGAAGTACGAGGGTCAGCCGCTCGAGACGATCGAGGCTGCTGAGGTCGACGACATGATCGACGAGATGGGCCGCGACGTGGTGATCAGCCGCGTTCGCTGCGCCGCCGTCGGGATCGGCACGCTCAAGGCCGCCGTCCAGCAGCTCCGAAAGGCACAGACGATGCGCGAGATCGAGGCTGGAGCGCGGCCGAAGTCGTAGAGGGTCGGCGCCCGAACGGCACGAAGCCCGTGGCGTCTGCGCCGCCTTGACTTCTCTCCGAGCGGTTCGTACTATCCCCTCCCATCGGGACGACCGCGGTAGCGCGCGGGTTGAGAGGCCCGGGTGGGAGACGGAGCGCACATGGCCCAGTCCCAGCGTGTGGCCGAGATCGCGGCGGACCCGATCGCACCGCGACGCCGGTTTCGGCTGCCCGACTGGACCCAGACGCTGGCCGCGTTCGTCGTCGCGCTGCTGCTCTGGCAACTGGTCGTCACCGTCATCCGTGTTCCGGCCTACGTCCTGCCCCCGCCGACGGCCGTCTTCCAGGGGCTGATCACCTACTTCCCGCGGATCATGCGGGACGCCGGGATCACCCTTCAGGAGATCCTGCTCGGCTACGCCATGGCGGTCGTTCTGAGCGTCCCGATCGCGATCCTGATCGCCTACTCGCCGTTCTTCGCGCGGACCGTCTGGCCGCTGCTGATCTTCAGCCAGATCATCCCGAAGATCGCTCTGGCGCCCCTGTTTATCATCTGGTTCGGGTTCGGCTTCGTCCCCAAGGTGCTGATCACCTTCCTCCTCTCGTTCTTCCCGATCGTCATCGACACCGTCGCCGGGTTCCGCTCCCTCGACCCCGAGGTGATGTACCTTGCCCGTTCTGGCGGCGCGTCGGCCTGGGACATCTTCTGGCGCGTGCGCCTGCCGGCCGCGCTACCCCACATCTTTTCCGGGCTCAAGGTCGCGGCCGCGCTGGCCACGACCGGCGCGATCATCGCCGAGTTCGTCGGCTCCGACCGTGGCCTCGGCTACCTGCTGCTCCAGGCGAACGGTGACCTCAACACGGCCCTGCTGTTCGCCGCGATCGTCGTCCTCAGCACGATCGGCCTGGTCCTATACGGCCTGGTCGCGCTGCTCGAGAAGCTGCTGATCCCGTGGCACGTCTCCCAACGTGTTCCGGGCGGTGAAGGCACCCTGTAGGGGAGGAGCTACCATGGAGCGGTCTGGATCTGGTCGCATCTCGCGACGTTCGCTGCTGTCCCTGATGGCTGTCGGCTCGGCTGGCGCTCTGCTGGCGGCCTGCCAGGGTGCGGCTCCAGCCCCGGCGCCGACGGCGGCGCCCGCGCCGAAGCCGACCGAGGCTCCGTCGGTCAAACCGGCGGCCCAGCCGACGGCGGCACCGGCCGCCGTGGCCCCGACGACGGCCCCTGCCGCTAAGTCGGCGGCTACGCTCAAGCCGTTCTCGCTCCGGCAGAACTGGTACATCGGCGGCCTCCACGCCCCCTTCTACCTCGGCAAGGAGCGCGGCTACTACGCCGAGCAGGGCATCGACCTCGACATCGGCGAAGGGGCCGGCTCGGCCAAGACCGTCCAGCTCGTCGCCAACAAGTCGGACACCTTCGGTATGGCCGACGCCGGTAGCCTGATGCTCGCGGCGAGCAAAGACGCCCCCGCCAAGTCGATCATGTCGCTCTTGAACACCTCGGGCTTCGGGGTCATCTACCTCCAGGATTCCGGCATCAAGACGATCAAGGACCTCGAGGGCAAGAAGCTGGCGGTCACGGCCGGCGACGCCCTCACCCAGCTCTGGCCGGCCGTGGTCGCCGCCAACAACCTGAACGCCGACAGCATCCAGCTCGTCCAGGTCGACGCCGCGGCCAAGCCGGTCGCGGTCATGGAGAAGCGGGTCGACGCCCTCCTCGGCGGGATCGACGACCAGTTCTTCCTCATCAAGTACAAGGGCTTCGAGCCCGGCCAGATCCGCTTCGCCGACGTCGGCGTCAACACCGTCGGCATCACGATCCTGGTCCACCCCAACTCGATCAAGGAGAACCCCGAGGTGATGCGCGGCTTCGTGACGGCCAGCATCAGGGCCTGGGAGGACGCCAAGAAGGACCCGGAGGCGGCCGTGCAGGCCTCGCTCAAGGCCAAGGCCGACCTCAATCCGCAGTCCACCAAAGATCAGCTCATGGTCGACATCTCCCTGCTCGAGTCGACCGCCACCAAGGGCAAGCCGATCGGCTTCGGCGCCAAGGAGGACTGGGACAAGACCTTCCAGCTCATGCAGCAGTACCGCGAGCTCCAGACCGACAAGTCGACCGACTTCTTCTATACCAACGAGTTCGTTCCGGGCGCTTGACCGACTCCTACCTCCAGATCCGCGACCTCAGAAAAGCCTTCCCGACCCGCCAGGGCGAGACGCGCGCGCTCGATGGTGTCTCGCTCACGATCGCGCGGGGCGAGTTCGTCGCCGTGCTCGGCCCGAGCGGCTGCGGCAAGAGCACCATGATGCTGATGGTGGCCGGGCTGCTCCGCCCGAGTGGCGGCGAGGTCCGGGTTGCCGGCCGGCCGGTCGACAAGCCGATCACCGACGTCGGCATCGTCTTCCAGAATCCGGTCCTGCTCGACTGGTTGACGGTGCTCGGCAACGCCATGTTCGTGGCCAACCTCCGCCACCTGCCGAAGGCGGAGGTCGAGCCGCGCGCCCGCGAGCTGCTGCGGGCGGTTGGGCTGGGCGGCTTCGAGCAGCACCGCCCCTATCAGCTCTCTGGCGGCATGAAGCAGCGGACGGCCATCTGCCGGGCCCTGGTGCTGGACCCGCCCCTGCTCCTGATGGACGAGCCGTTCGGGGCCCTCGACGCGCTGACCCGCGAGCAGATGCGTCTGGATCTCGAGCGGCTCTGGCTCCAGAGCCCGAAGACGGTCGTCTTCGTCACCCACAGCGTGGCGGAGGCGGTGCTCCTGGCCGACCGGGTCGTGATCCTCTCGCCACGCCCCGGCCGCATCGAGCGGATCATCGACATCGACCTCCCACGCCCCCGCGGCCTCCAGGCCCGCCGCCACCCCAGGTTCGCAGAGTATGAGCAGGCCATCACCGACATCTTCCTCGCCGGTGGCGTCCTCAGGGCGTAGGGGGGCGATGTATCGCGCCCTTCGCCAGGGCCGGCAACACCCGCTCGCCCAGCAGCTCCAACTGGCGCATGACGACGGGGTGGGGCGTCGTCGCGCTGCCGAGCCGGAAGATCATGTGCCCCGTGCCGAAGCGCTCGGCGTAGTGGCGGATCCCCTCGACCACCGTATCGGGGCCACCGACGATGAAGCGCCCGGCCGAAAGGGCTTGGAGGTCGTCGACCCGTGGTCCTTGTGCGCCCATCAGGGGATGGCCCCAGCCGCCGCCATACTCGTCACGGTAGTTCGGCAAGAGATACTGCTCGGCGTCTGCCCAGGCCTGGTCGTCGTTCTCCGCAATGACCAGCTCGCGGGTCAGCGGCCACTCGGTCGACGGCGCGGGCCGACCGGCCGCCGCTCGCTCGCGTTCGTAGGTCGCCCGACAGCGGAGCAAGCGGTCCAGGTCGGCGGTCGGGCCGGGGATCCACTCGTCGGCGTACCGCGCCGCTCGCCGCAGGTTCTGGTCGCCCCAGCCGCCGGCCCAGTAGGGAACTCGATGCGGCGATTTCGGCTGGACCGTCGCCTCCTGGACCCGGTAGTAGCGGCCGGCGAACGTCACGCGCTCTTCTTCGAGAAGCTGCTTGAGCAGCCCCATTGCCTCCTCGTAGCGCCCGCCTCGCCCCTCGACGTCGACCCCGTAGGCGCGGTACTCGTGCTCGCGATAGCCCATCCCGACGCCGAGGACAAAGCGTCCGCCTGACATGATCGAGAGTAGGTGGGCCTCCTCAGCCAGGCGCAGCGGGTGATAGAACGGCAGCACGACGACATTGGCTCCGAGCGTGATCCGCTCGGTGGCCGTCGCGTAGCCGGCCAGCGCCAGCAGCGGCGTCCCCCAGTAATGCTCTGGCTGCAGATGATGCTCCGAGAGCCAGAGCGAGTCGAACCCCGCCTGCTCCCCCAGCCGGACCTGCTCCAGCGACTCCGCGTAGTGGAGCCCGCCCTCTGTCGGCACGAACCCAAACTTCATCGCTCGCCTCCCCAGGGGTCCTTGCCCTGACGATACACTCTGCGCATGAGCACTGAAAAACCCCTCCCCCCTGCCTTCTCCCCGGCGCGGGCAGGGGGAGACGTAGGGGCGGTTCGCGAACCGCCCCTACCACGCGGCGCTGGGGAGGGGACGGGGGCGGGCTTTTCTACCCTCGCCCTCTTCACGACCGCCGTCTTCGGGATCGTCCTGGCGATCACGATGGTCGGGCCGCTCCTGCTCGATTTGGGGCGCGAGTTCGACGTCTCGCTGGGGCAGGCGGGCTTGCTGGCGGCGGCGATGGCCCTGCCCTGGGCCCTCGGGGCGCCGTTCGCCGGGCTGCTCTCCGACCGCCTCGGGCGGCGCCCGCTGATCGTCTTGGCGCTTGGCGGGATCGGCGCGTCGACCCTCGGCGCCGCGCTGGCCCCCGACTTCACCATCCTGCTCCTGACGCGCTTCCTGGCCGGCCTGTTCGGAGCGTTTGGCCCACCCAGCCTGATGGCGTCTGTCGGCGACCTCTTCCCGCCCGAGCGGCGTGGGATGGCGATGGGCTGGCTGAATATGGGCTTCAGCCTGGCCGCGGTGGCCGGTGTCCCACTCATCAGCGCCGTCGGTGGTCTGTTCGGCTGGCGCTGGGCCTTCGCCGTGACCGGCCTGACGCTGCTCGTGCTGGCCCTGCTGGTCCACCTCCGCTTCCCGCCCCCGCGCCCGACCGCCAGCGGCACAAGTGTCCTGGCGACCTATCGGTCGGTCCTCGGGGTCCCGTTGCTCGGCAACGTCCTGGCGGCCAACCTCCTGGAGCGAGCGATTTTCAATGCGGCGGCCCTGTACCTCCCCTCGTTCCTGATGCTCAGCTACGGCCTGGACGCCGTCGCGGTGGCTCCTAGCCTGGTGCTCGTCGCCGTCGGGACGATGCTCGGCAACGTCCTCGGCGGCTGGCTCGCGGACCGCGGCAACAAGGCCGCGATCTTCGTCGTCGCCCAGCTCCTGGCTGGCGGGGTCGGTCTGCTCCTCTTCGGGCTCCCGCTCGGGCTGGTCGCCTCGGCCCTCGGCGGGACCCTCTTCGGTCTCGCCAACGCCGCCAGCCGCCCGGCCTTCCTGGCGCTCGCGACGGAGCTCTCGGCCCACTATCGCGGCTCCCTGCTCGGGCTGCTCTCGCTGACCAACCAGGGCGGCGTCGTGATCGGCTCGGCCCTCGGCGGTCTGGTCATCGGCCTCGGCGGCTACCCCGCCCTCGCCGCCGTCACCCTCGCCAGCGGCGCCCTCGCCGCTGCCCTCGCCCTGCCGCTCGCCAAGCGCGGGTAGGCGACGCCTTCGCGGCGGGTATACTGCGCGCGGACGGTCATGTCGGAGGCTCGTCTTGCGTGACGGCATCAAGACTCTGCTGCGCGAATTGCAAGCAGGGCTAGAGGCTTCCTATGGCGACCGCCTCCGAGGCGTTTACCTGTACGGCTCCCATGCACGGGATGACGAGGACGATGAGTCTGACGTCGATGTGCTGATCGTCCTCGATCAGTGTGACCACTATGGAGCTGAGGTCGATCGGACGGGTGCCCTCGTGTCAGATCTCTCCCTGAAGTACGGGGTCAGTATC
>JACCZL010000193.1 GCA_013695975.1 Chloroflexota bacterium | reverse complement strand
GCGTCGGCTGGTCCGCGCTGTCGGCGGCCTCGGCGTAGGCCCGATCGATCTCTTCGAGGTCGTGGCCGTCGATCTCGATCGCTTGCCAGCCGAAGGCGCGAGCGCGTTGGGCGTAGGCCCGGGTGTTCCACTCGAGGGCGGTCGGACCGCGCTGGCCGAGGCGGTTGACGTCGAGGATGCCGATCAGATTGCCGAGGCCCTCGTCCGAGGCGCGGGCCATCGCCTCCCAGACCGAGCCCTCGGCCATCTCGCTGTCGCCCAGGATGACCCAGACGCGGTAGGGCGCATGCTCGAGGCGCTTGCCGGCCAGGGCGATCCCGACGCCGATCGGCAGTCCCTGACCGAGTGACCCGCTGGCGATGTCGACCCAGGGCAGGGCCGGGGTTGGGTGACCCTCCAGGCGGCTGCCCAGCTTGCGCAGCGAGAGCAGCTCCTCGTCGGAGATCGCCCCGACGGCCTTGAAGACGGCGTACAGCAGCGGCGAGGCGTGCCCTTTCGAGAGGATCAGGTGGTCGTTGTTTGGATGCTCGGGATGGTCGAAGTCGTAACGGAGATGGTTGGCGATCAGGACGGCGGCGAGGTCGGCGGCCGACATCGAGGAGGTCGGATGGCCCGAGCCGGCGGCGGTGGTGGCGCGGATACTGTCGACGCGGAGCTGCTGGGCCAGCTCGTACCACTGCTCGGTACGAGTCCCTGTCTGCGTCTGGGTTGCCATAGTGATCCTCCCCTGTCAGGACGGACGAGCGGCGAAAGGGGGGGCAGTCGCGCCGTCCGACAGTGCTAGTATGAACATGGTAGGCGGTCAGCACCGACCACGCCAGCGAACCGACCGAATCTCCGCCAAGGGAGGCACATCCATGAACAACCCACTCGTGGCGCTCCAGCAGCACGGGCAGAGCGTCTGGCTCGACTACATCCGCCGCAACATGCTCCAGTCCGGCGGCGAGCTCGCAAAGCTGATCCGTGAGGACGGCCTGCGCGGCATGACTGCCAATCCGACGATCTTCCAGCAAGCCATCGCGGCCGGCGACGACTACGACGCGGTGATCGAGGCGCTGATCGACAAGCGCACCGCCCCGACCCAGATCTACGAGGCGGTCGTCTCCGACGACATCCGGCACGCCTGCGACCTGTTTGCGCCCGTGTACGAGGCGACCGACGGCGCCGACGGCTTCGTCTCGCTCGAGGTCGCGCCGTCGCTGGCCCACGACACCGCCGGCACGATCGACGAGGCGCGTCGGTTCTGGAAGATGGTCGACCGCCCGAACCTGATGATCAAGGTGCCGGGGACCGAGGCGGGCGTGCCGGCCGTCGAGCAGCTCCTGACGGATGGCTTGAACATCAACATCACCCTCCTCTTCTCGCTCGAGAACCACGAGCGGGTGGCCTGGGCTTACATCGCCGCCCTCGAGCAACGCCTGGGCGACGGGAAGCCGATCGACCGGATCGCCTCGGTCGCCAGCTTTTTCGTGAGCCGGGTCGACACCCTCGTCGACGAGCAGATCGAGGCGCGACTGAAGACGGCCGATGGCGCCCGGCGCGCCACGCTGGAGGGCCTGCGCGGCAAGGCCGCCATCGCCAACGCCCGCCTGGCCTACCAGAGCTTCAAGCGGATTTTCGGCGACGAGCGGTTTGGCCGCCTCCGCGAGCGGGGCGCGCGGGTCCAGCGCCCGCTCTGGGCGAGCACCAGTGTCAAGAACAAGCGCTATCCGGAGCTGATGTACGTCGAGAACTTGATCGGCCCGGACACGGTCGACACGCTGCCGCGGGAGACCCTCGAGGCGTTCCGCGACCATGGTCAGCCGCGCCACAGCATCGAGGAGGACGTCGACGGGGCGCACGAGACGATGCGGGCGCTGGCCGAGGTCGGGATCGACTATGACGGGGTGACTGCCCAGCTCGAGCAGGAGGGAGTGGAGAAATTCGCCAAGTCGTTCGACGACCTGATCGAGGGGATCGCGCAGAAGCACGAGAAGCTGCAGGCGGCAGTAAGCAGCAGGTAGTAGGCAGGGGGCGGGTGGGGAGAGGGGACAGGACCGCGCGTCGCCCGTACATCAGGGAGGGGCAAGCATGCCTGAAGACACCAGGGCGCACGTCGGGCTGATCGGGCTGGCCGTGATGGGCCAGAACCTTGCCCTCAACATCGAGCGGAACGGCTTTCCGATCGCCGTCTACAACCGGACGGAGGCCCGCACACGCGAGTTCCTCGATGGGCCGGCCAGGGGCACGCGAGTCCAGGGGGCGACGACGATCGAGGAGCTGATCGCGGCGCTCGAGCGGCCGCGTCGGATCATCCTGATGGTCCAGGCCGGACGGCCAGTCGACGCGGTGATCGAGCAGCTCCGCCCCGACCTGGCCGAGGGCGACATCCTGATCGACGGCGGCAACTCCCTGTATCGGGACACCGAGCGCCGCTCGACGGCGCTGGCTGAGACCGGACTCGAGTACGTCGGGATGGGCGTGAGCGGTGGTGAGGAGGGGGCGCTCTGGGGCCCGAGCATCATGCCGGGCGGCTCGCCGGAGGCGTACCGTGAGCTGGAGCCGATGCTGACGGCCATCGCCGCCAAGAGCGACTACGGCGCCTGCGTCAGCCACATCGGTCCGCGCGGGGCCGGGCATTACGTCAAAATGGTTCACAACGGGATCGAGTATGGCGACATGCAGCTCATCGCCGAGACCTACGACATCCTGAAGCGAGGGCTCGGGCTCTCGGCGGCCGAGATGGCCGACATCTTCGCCGACTGGAACACCCGCGACCTCGATTCGTACCTGATTGAGGTGACGTCGGCCGTGCTCCGCTACGTCGACCCGGAGACTGGCCAGCCGCTGGTCGACCTGATCCTCGACCAGGCCGGCCAGAAGGGGACCGGCCGCTGGACGAGCATCGACGCCCTCGAGCTGGGGACGCCGATCCCAACGATCGACGCGGCCGTCTGGGCCCGCGGCATCTCGTCGTTCAAGTCCCAGCGCGTGGCGGCAGCGAAGGTCCTGCACGGGCCGAGTGGTGACATGACGGGGTCGGCCCACGACCATCTCGTGCGCCAGCTCGAAGGCGCACTCTGGGCCGCCAAGGTCAGCAGCTACGCCCAGGGCATGGCCCTCTTGCAGGCGGCCTCGGAGCAGTACGAGTACGGCCTCGACCTGGCCGAGATCGGCCGCATCTGGACCGGCGGCTGCATCATCCGCGCGAAGCTCCTCGGCGAGATCCAGTCCGCCTTCAAGGCGGATCCCCACCTGGCCAACCTGATGCTGGCGGAAGAGTTTGCGCCACGGCTGAACGAGCGGACCGCGAGCCTACGCGAGGCGGTCCGCGCCGCCCGCGCCCTCGGCGTCCCCTGCCCGGCGATGAGCGCCGCGCTCGACTACTTCGACAGCTACCGTCAGGAGCGTCTGCCCGCGAACCTGATCCAGGCCCAGCGCGACTACTTCGGCGCCCACACCTACCAGCGCCTCGACAAGGAAGGCACGTTCCACACCGAGTGGAGCGAGCCGCTCGCCGAGAGCCCGGCCATTGGCGTCGAGCCGTACGCCAGGCAGTAGGGTGACGCCGTGACGTAGGGGCGTTGGACTTTGTTCGACTGGGATGATGACAATGCCGACCACATCGCCCGACACGGGGTCGAGATCGAAGAGACAGAATCGATGAAACGCAAGTCGTTGATTCCTCTACGTAGCGTCGCGGATGTGCCACCGGATATGACCGAGCAGCAAGCCCGCGAGTTCTGGGACACCCACGGGATTACCGAGGAGTACCTTCGGAGCGCCGGCCCAATCTCGGATGACGACCTCCCGTTCATGAACGGGATCGCCGAGGTCAAGTTCTGGCTTCCCGAGGACACCTTCCAGCGGCTCAAGGCGCTCGCGCGCAAGCGGCACACCTCGTACCGAACCGTACTCGTGGAGCCGGTGACCGAGCGGCTCGGCAAGGAGGAGAAGCGGGAGGGGCTGATGCAGGAGCAGCAGGCATAGCCAGACGCGCCTACCTCGGCGTCCACACTTAACCAGCGCCTCGAGAGGCAGCTTCCACCACTTCGCGATCTCGGTGCCGAATGCCGGGTCGAGGTTCGTCCAGTGGACCTCGCCACGTCGAGGGAACGTCAATCCGGCCACCGTTCAGTCTCGACCACGCGCCATTCTTGGTCGACGTCACTCTGTTCGGTCCAACTCGCCCTGTACCCCTCGATCATCAGCATCTCAGTCCGCTTGCGCTCCAGGGCCTCGGCCTTCTCGGCCAGCGTCCGATTGATGAAGCGGCTGAGGCCGCGCTCCGGGACGTGGTGTTTAACAAGCTCCAGCACTTCGGCATCCAGGTAGACGGTCGTCCTCACCGACATGACGCTCCCCGATGACGTCATTCACGACGTTATGATGTGACTATGCGATTATACGTCCTCGGATAGGCCAGTCTTCGGCGCCTGTAGAGATCTTCATAGTGTGCTGCCGTCGCGCTGCCTTGGGCCAGAGTAGCGGGAGTCCCCAGGTTCGGACTACCATGAGGCCAGGCGAACAAGGTCAGTCTGTCCAGGGGAGGTTGCTATGGCGATCGCGGCCGAGGCGCCGGCGCTGACGAAAGAGCAGATGCTCCAGATGTACCGTCAGATGTGGGAGATCCGGCGCTTTGATAGTCGGGCCCTCGAGCTGTACCGCGAGGGGCAGATGCGTGGGACGACCCACCCGTATATCGGGATGGAGGCGGTTGGGGTCGGGGTCTGCACCGCCCTCCGCAACGACGACACGATTACCAGCACCCACCGCGGCCACGGCCACTGCATTGCCAAGGGCGGCGACATGAAGCAGATGATGGCCGAGCTACTCGGCAAGGCGACCGGCTACTGTCGCGGCAAGGGCGGCAGCATGCACATCGCCGACGTCGACCGCGGCATCCTCGGCGCCAACGGGATCGTCGGAGGCGGCATGGGGATCGCGACCGGATCCGCCCTGTCGGCCAAACTACTCGGAACGGACCGGGTGAGCATCTGCTTCTTCGGCGACGGGGCGCTCAACCAGGGTGTCCTGCACGAAGCCTGTAATCTGTCGGCGATCTGGAAGCTGCCGGTCATCTTTGTCTGCGAGAACAACCAGTACGCGATGTCGGCGCGGGCCGACCACTTCACTTCGGTGCCCGATCCGTCGGTGCGGGCCGTGGCCTACGGCTTCCCCGGCATCAACGTCGACGGGATGGAGATCCTGAAGGTCCACGCGGTCGCGAGCGAAGCGATCGAGCGGGCGCGGCGCGGTGAGGGCCCAACGTTGATCGTAGCGACGACCTACCGCTACTTCGGCCACCACGTCGGCGACCCGCTCAACTACCGCGACAAGGCCGAGGTCGACGAGTGGCGCAAGAAGGACCCGATCGCCGGCTTCAAAGCCCACCTGCTGGAGCAGGGGATGCTCGACGAGGCCGAGGCCGAACGGATCGAACAGGACGTGGTGGCCCGCGTCGAGGAGGCGATCGAGTTCGCCAAGTCCTCGCCGGACCCATCGCGCGAGACCCTGATGGAAGACATTTACGCATAGGGTTGTTGGGGGCGTGATGTATCGCGCCCGCTGCACGGGACAGGGCGTGACACATCACGCCCCTACGAGGGGAACACGATGGCAGTAGCGGCGGCTCCGAAGACAGGCACGCGGACCTTGACCTACGCGGAGGCGCTCAACGAGGCGCTCCGCGAGGAGATGCAGCGCGACCCAACGGTGTTCGTGATGGGCGAGGACGTGGCCGTCTGGGGTGGGGGCGGCGTCTTCGGGGTGACCAAGGGGCTGGTCGAGGAGTTTGGACCCGAACGGATCCGCGACACGCCGATCTCCGAGGAGATCATCGCCGCGGCGGCGATCGGCGCGGCGGCAACCGGGACGCGCCCAGTCGCGGAGATCATGTACGTCGACTTCATCGGGTTGGCGATGGAGCCGATCGTCAACCAGGCCGCCAAGATGCGCTACATGTTCGGCGGCAAGATCAGCCTGCCGGTCGTGATCCGCGCCCAGGAGGGTGGCGGGCGCGGGAACGCCGCCCAGCACAGCCAGTCGCTCGAGGCCTGGTTCGCCCACATTCCCGGCCTGAAGGTGGTCGTCCCCTCGACCCCGGCCGACGCCAAGGGCCTGCTGAAGACGGCCATCCGCGACGACAATCCGGTGATCTTCCTCGAGCACAAGGTCCTCTACTTCACGAAGGGGGAGGTTCCCGAGGGCGAGTACACGATCCCGTTCGGACAGGCCGACGTCAAGCGCGAGGGGACCGACGTCACAGTGGTCGGGATCCATACCCAGGTCCTCGAAGCGCTCAAGGCGGCCGAGGAGCTCGAGGGCGAGGGGATCAGCGTCGAGGTGATCGACCCGCGAACGGTCTCGCCGCTCGACATCGATACGATCGTCGACTCGGTCAAGAAGACCGGGCGGCTCGTCGTCAGCCACCAGGCCTACGAGCAGGCCGGCATCGGCGCCGAGATCACCGCCCGCGTGCAAGAGGTAGCCTTCGACCACCTGGACGCCCCGATCCAGCGAGTGGCCGGCAAGAACGTGCCGATCCCCTACAACCAGATCCTCGAGCGCGCGGCGCTGCCAGGAAAGGAAGAGATTGTGGAGGCGATCCGGCGAGTCCGGTAGCCTTTGAGCGTGTAGGGTGGGCTCCGCCCACCGATCCGGGTGCTTCAGGCAAAGACCGGATCGGCGGGCGGAGCTGCCACCTCCGTGGTGCCGCCCGAACGACAGCCTCCAGCGGGATGCTGGACTCTCCGTGGTATACATTGCACATGACGACAGAGCGGATCCCTCGGGCTCGACGTGATGAGGCAGCCCGAGATGCAGCGCAGAACGGACCGGTGCAGCGCGGACCGGTAGTGCCCGCTGAAGAGGCTAGCCAGTGGTTGAGCCTGGCGGCGGCGCGATCTGTGCTGGACGTCATGTCTGAGGATGTCGTGCGGGTCTGGGCCAAGCATGGCTGGCTCCGCAGCCACCAGGACGCCCGCGGGGATCTAGAAGTGCTTCGCGCGGATGTGGAGCGGGAGAAGGAATTCATCGAGGTCATGGAGTTCATGGGCGGTGACATGCTCACCCCCGAGGAGCTCGACGAGATGGCCGAGTGGCAGGGAAGGCTACCCTGGAAGCTGCAAAAGGCTGACGCATCACCGTAGGTGGTCGGTCAGAGCTTCCCCTCGCGGTTCTCGACGCCAGCGTGCTCGTTCCGTACTG
>JACCZL010000109.1 GCA_013695975.1 Chloroflexota bacterium | reverse complement strand
CCGCTGATCTGGCTCTGCGTCGACGTGGCGTTGCCGCCGTCATTGTCGAACCCCCCGGCGTCGCCGTCCCCATCGCCGTCGGCATCGGCGACGTTGTTGCCGATGCTCACGCGGTTCAGCCTCACGGAGCCCTCGTTGTCGATGCCGCCGCCGTCGCCATCGGCGGTGCCGTTCCGGATCGTCAGGTCCAACAGCTTCACGTTGGCGCCGTTCAGGATGTCGAAGACCCGATCGAGGTCGTTGCCGCCGACCGTCGAGCCGTTGCCGTTGAGCGTCAGGCTGCCGGTGACGTCGAGGTCACCGGTCGCGTTCGCATCCTCACCTGTCCCCGGGGTTGGTGAGGGTGAAGGTACCGCCCGGCAGGTTGACCGTGTCCGCACCGCGGTTGCTGTTGGCGGCCCCGATCGCCTCGCGCAGCGAGCAGTCACTCGGGGTGCAGGCGCCGTCGTTGGTGTCGGCGGTCTTGGTGACGGTGAAGGTCGCCGCGTTGGCCGGGCCGGCCCACGCGGCGACGCAAGCGCCAGCGCCCCCGCGCCGACGATCGAGGACAGCGCTCGATATCGCGCTCGCATGATCAGCCCCCCTGGCAGTACATTCGCGGCCGCCCATTCGCGTCATCGGCCGTCGCGCGGCCGAGTCTACCACAGGCGGCACCGGGGCTCAACCGCGAGCGGCGGGGACCGGGTGCGCCCCACCTTCTCAAAGGCTCCTCCTGGCGCGTCAATCGAGGCGCCAGCGGAACCGCGGCAACTCGCGCTGCCCCTGCTGGCGCGCTGAGCCGCTGACGGGCACTTCGCGGGGACAGACCAGCTAGGCAGGCCCAAGGCGGCCACATGAGCCCCGCAAGCTGCTACAATACCTGGCATTCGATTACAGCTATTGTGACAGCTCTGCAGCGCTCGACCAAACAGACCGACCTCCCCAGCCTCGAAGCCCACGCCCTCGAACAAGGGGGCTACTTCGATCGTCGCGATGCGCACAGCTACGGGATCATTGACGCGCTTCTGAGGTACCACACCCGAGCGGGGCGTTTCGAACGCGTCCTGCCTGGGGTGTACCGGCTGCGCGTGGCCCCGATCAGCCCCCATGACGAGTATCTGCTTGCCTGGATCTGGACCAACTATCGCGGCGCCATCTCGCACGAGAGCGCGCTCGCCCTGTACGACTTGGCCGACATCTTGCCGACGCGCGTCCACGTCACCGCGCCGCGCCCCTTCCATCGCACCTCGGCACCGTTCCAGGTACACCTGGCTCCACTCCCGGAGGAGGAGGTCCAGACCTACAACGGCGTCCGCGTGACCACCCCCGCTCGTGCGATCGTCGACGCCGCCGCGACCGGGACGGATCCGACCCAGATTCACAAGGCGGTCCGCGAGGCGCTCGAACGCGGACTCGTCGATCCCGACCTGCTCCGGGCTGCCGCCGCTCGCCGCCCCAATCAATACCGGCGGGATGTCCGACGACTGATCGAGGAGGCGCTGGCCGGTGCCAGAGCGGGAACGCGGTAGGACGCCGCCCGGCTTCCGGACGCAACTGCTCCAGCGTCTGCGGAACGAGGCGCTGCGCACCGGTATCCCGGCCCGGCGCCTCCAGCAGCGCATTGCCTTCGAGCGCCTCCTGGCCCGACTCCCACGCGACGGCGAGTGGGTGCTCAAGGGCGGTTTCGCCCTGCAGTTTCGCTACGGCCTCCAGGCTCGGCCGACCGGGGACGTCGATCTTCGCACACCTCGTGCTCCGGCGGAGGCCCTGGACCGTCTGCGCCAGGCCACCGCGGCAGCGACGGCCACCGACAACTTCTCCTTCGAGTTCGGGGAGGTTGCCCGGGAGCTCCAGGGCGCCCCCGGCGGGTCGCTGCGCGCCCGAGTCGTCGCCCGCGTCGCCGGGCTGGAGCTCGTCGCGTTCCACATCGACCTCTCGAGTGGAGACGCGCTCATCGATCCGCCCGATCTCCTCCGAGGGTCGGATCTCCTCCAGTTCGCCGGGATCGCTCCGATCGAGTTTCCAGTCTATCCCGTCCCCCAGCACCTCGCGGAGAAGCTACACGCCTACACGCTCCCTCGTGGGCAAGAGAACACCCGCGTGAGAGACTTGGTTGATCTCGTCATCATCGCCGCCACCGAGAAGGTCGAGGCCGATCGCCTCTCCAGGAGTGTCGAGGCGACGTTCGCCGTACGCCGGACCCACCCGATTCCGGAGCGCCTGCCCGAGCCGCCAGCATCCTGGGAGCAGCCGTTCGGGAGCATGGCCACCGAGGCGGTGAACCTACCGACAACTGCTCTTCGGGAAGGTCACGCCCTCGCGGCGCAGTTCTGGGATCCGTTCCTGGCGAATCGCGCCGTCCATCAGATCTGGCTCCCCGACCGGAGACGGTGGGGAGCGTCGCCGTGATCCTCATGTGTAATCTGATGGTCAAGGCAGCTACTGATACCCAGCGTGCAAGGCGGCGCACCTCAGCGAGGGCGCGACCTTGCTGCTGGTCGGCGACCCGGCCCTCGGCGACCAGGGCATCCTCAAGGCCGACCTGCTGACCACGGTCTGGACGTTCATCACGGCCTGCCTGGCCGTCGCGGCCCTTGCTGTCTCCTTCGGCGGCTGATTGCTCCGCGAGGCCGCGCTGCCGGAGTGGGTCCTGATGGGCCTGGGCGGTCTGGCCCTGCTCGCGGCCAGCCCGACCTCCGACCTGGTCGGCTTCGTCCTTGGTCGCGATCGGCTTCGCGATCCACTTCCTCAGGGTCCGCCGCCCGCCGGAGCCGGTCCCCGTCGCCAGCGGCTGACCGCCCCCTGGGGTCGCGGGCATCCCGCCCGCATCCCGGGGAGCGATGGCAGAGTCGAGAACGGCGGACATCGTCGCAGCCCGGGCAGTGACGCCCCTCCAACCGTGCTGACCAGTTCAGCAGACCGAACGACCCGTCCCTCCAGGCCCCGCTCCGCGCCGGAGCGGGGTCCGGAGGGACGGGTCACTGGTCTCGGTGGCCTGCCTTCGGGCGGGTCAGCCGTCGTCCTCCGGCCGGTCCGGCCCACCTGCACCCGCCGAGATCGCGGGCACGGACCGCGTCCCGAGTCCCTACGGCGCGCAGCCCGGGATGGCGTTGGCCGGCCGACAGTTGTCGAACTGGTCGCCGCTCCGGTCGTCGTTCCCGCTGATCTGGGTCTGCGTGGACGTGGCCGTGCCGCCGGTGTTGTCGAACCCGCCGGCGTCGCCGAGCCCGTTGGCGTTGGCATCGGCCGTGTTACTCGTGATCTGGACCCGGTTGAGCGTCGTGGTGCCCTCGTTGTCGATGCCGCCGCCATCGTGATCCGCCTTGTTTCCGCTGAGCTGGCTGTCATTCAAGTTCAGCGTGCTGGTGCTCTCGACCTGGATCGCCCCGCCATCGTCACCGACGGTGTTATTGGTGAACTGGACGCTGTTGAGCGTCGTCGTGTTGCCGCCGACGATCACGAGGCCGCCACCGTCCCCAGCGGCGACGTTGCCGATGAACCGGCTGCGGCTGATCGTGGTCGGGGTCTGGGCTTGCATGCCGCCACCGTCCGACCCCGCCTTGTTGCCGCTGATGGTCGTGCCGATGATCGTGGCCGGGCCCCCGCCGGAATCGATGCCCCCCGCCTCGTCACCGGCCTCGTTGTTGATGATGAGGCTGTTGACGATCCGCAGGGTGCCATTGCTATCGACGCCGCCCCCATCGTCGGATGTGACGTTGCCGGTCACCGTCGCGTTCCTGAGTTCCAGCCTCGCGCCGCTCTCGCTGCGGACGCCGCCGCCGTCGCCACTGAAGTTGCCGTTCCGGATCGTGAGGCTCAGCAGCTACACGTCGGCATTGTTCAGGATGTGGAAGACCCGATCGAGGTCGTTGCCGTCGACCGTCGAGCCGTTGCCGTTGAGCGTCAGGTTGCCCCGGATGTCCAGGTCGCCCATCGCCGCGAAGTCCTCACCCGTCCCCGCGATGGTGAGGGTGTAGGTGCCGCCCTGCAGGTTGATGGTATCGGCGCCGGAGTTGTTGTTGGCCGCGATGACCGCCTCGCGC